>JAJRXL010000236.1 GCA_024276335.1 Bacteroidota bacterium | reverse complement strand
TGCGCACCCGCTGAATCGCCCGGCTGCATCAAGTCCATCAAGTACCGGTTCGGACCGCGAGGATCGATGATGTTGAACCGCGTGTCCTGGATCAGGTACGCCCGAACACTGTCCGCCGGACCACTGCCCTCGTTCCATGTCCCGAGGTTCACGTTGAACTTGTCGAGCCGATACCCCGTATCGGCGAACCTGATAGTATCCGGAGCATCCAGCACGCAACGCAATACGGCTCCCACACTCGGCTCCACGAACACATCGAAGTAGCACTCGAGCCAGTCCGGTCCCAATGTAGGACTCCGGTATCGTATCTTGACCCGTTTCACCGTGGCAATTATCGGTTGATCCGTTAATACGATATCCCAGGAAACCGTACGGGAACGGAACGACGCAATCTGGGGGATCGTCACGCAGGTATCCTGCGCCGGGTTCGTGGACTGAAGATCGATTCCCGGGGGCAATTCGAGACAGGCTTCCACGTTTTGAAGAAACAGCCCTCCATTGTTCGCCAATTCAAATACACCCTTGAAAGGATTTGGACTGTACGAAGTAGTCATGCGATTGAATCGCAGCGTATCCGGCCCCCGTGCACGGCATATCATGTCAACCTTTATCGGGGAAATCGGAATGGTTTTTTCGCACAGGATATCCCTGCCATCCAGGGTGTACGCAAATACGCGGAACCGTGGCGACCGAGGGCTTTTTGAATTGTTTACGAAAATCGTCCACGTCAATACAAGTGTATCGCCCGGCGCCAATGTCTTGTTCAACGTCATGATCGATCCGCTTGCAGGGGCCTGGACGGTGATTCCCTGGTTGAACGGAAACATCAGTTGGGCATGGGAAACAATCGACGCCTGGCGCCCTTCGTTCCAAATGATATACTTGATATCGAACGGATTCGGCGTGAGACCGGTCCCCGCGGAATTCAAGACGACAGAATCCGGAGCGATCAACACGCACTTGACTTTGGGGTCTCCCGCCTTGGGAATGCAAATCTCCGTTTCGCAATAAACCGGGTCAACAGGCAACCCCACCGGGTTTATGGCCATAATTTCAAATTCGATGGGGAAGCATTTCAGACGAGCCAACTTTTTGGTGTATCGAACGGTCCATAACAACTCCCTCCTCGGATCCCCCGGTTTCCAGCTATCCAGTTTCATGGGATTGAAGTACATCGTATCGGGTTGCGACGGCGGATCGAGCACGAAATCCGGCGGCAATATGATGCGGGCACGAACACTGTCCGCCGGAAGAGTCCCGGCGTTCACGACGCTCAGAAGCGCTTTAAAGGGATTCGGCACATAACGGTCGTTTGGTTCATCGTACACCAGCGAATCAACAATAGTAGCCAGGCACGTCAATCTCGGGCCTTCCATCTGTGGAATAATAAGCGGGACTTCACAGCAAACCGAGTCTGTGTTGCTGGCCCAAACACAGACCTTAAGGTTGTACTGCTTCATATCCATGCTGATGGGATGGCTCACCTCCAAACTGACCCTTCCCTTCTGGTTCGGTCCGAGGAAATACGGAATAACATTCTTGGTTCGCGTATTTCCCGGCTTCCGAACAAGCTTCAGGTCGGGCACCAGAACGATGGTTGCGTAGCACGTATCGGTAGGAAGACCGCCCGTGTTCTCCACCTCGACCGTCACCGTAAATGGCATGGGGTCGTACTTGAGCGTTTGCTTGTTGGCGCGTATGCGAGGCGCGGTAATTTTACAGCCGAGAAGAGGTTCCGTGGGCGGAATCCATATCTTGCGACAACATTTGATGGGGTCCTGGTTGTCGAATTCGACCGTGATGCAAACCTCGATGGAATCACCGTCCACCCGCCTTAACGCACGCACCAACCATCGCGCGGAACCGCTCCCGCCCCCCTTCTTGACATCGACGGGGGTCGTTGGCTGTACCTCCACCTGCGGACTGACGAGAGCGAGATCCTTCTTGTCAACGGTAATCGTCGCGCGACCATTTTCCGCATCCCGATTGCCGTTGTTTGTCAATTGCACTTGGATCGTAAAAGGATTGGGGGTGTAATCCTTGGCGAACCTGTCCCAATCCAACTGGTCCGGAATTTCAAGGAAACAGCTGACCTCCGGCTTCCGCGCATCGATGCATATCTTGCCGGGATGGAGGACAGGATTCAAACAACCGGCTTCGAACTTCCAGTTGGAAATGATCAGCTCACAGCAAATGTCGCCCGGCACCGGCCATCCCGGATCGCTGGCATCGAAAGTCAGCATGGCAAGGATCCCCTGACCGGTAATGCGCTTCGATGATTCCAGCTTGAATTCAATTCCGCCGGAGACCGGCTTCCAGGAGACGAGCACGCCATCGAGCAGGTAATTCTTCGTCGTAATCTTGCTGAACTTCGAACACGCATTATCGAAAAGAACAGTAAACGTCGCCTCGTTGAACACATCGTCAATGAAACTGTCAAGGATGAGCGGAACTTCGACCGTGCCCCCTCCTTCTACGTTCACTTCCCCAAGCTTGATGTCGATGTCCTCGAACTGGGAGGGGTCATAGGGTGCCTTGTAGATCTTGACTTTCGTGTCGGTTCCCGGGCACGCGGTATATCCAAGAGTGGGATTCGCCTGGAGTGGCGCCGGGGAACCAACAGTCACTTCCACCGTGCGTGTGGAGCCATCCGGACAGGTCGATTTATACTGGATTTCACATTCCTGGAAATACTGGGATATGATTGTGCTAATCTCCTTGTAGATGTCCACAAGGTCGTCGCCCGACGGAGAGTAGTAATAAGCTCCACCCGTCTCCCGGGCAAGCTGCTGTAAGGGCGGCTCGTTCACGTTGTTGCCGAGGCCGATCGTGAAAACCCGGATCTTGTTGGCCTGGGCAAGTGCAATACAATCAGCAAGGCTGTATTGCTGGTTTCCATAAGGGCGTCCATCGGTGAGAAGAATAACGGCCCGGCATTCATTCACACCGTTATTAACCAGCTCCGATATCCCGGCATAGGTCCCATCCCACAGCAGTGTGCCGAAGTTCAGCACCAGCCCGTCGATCCCCTGCTTTAAAAGAGCTTTGTCCGTGGTCATGAACACGTCCACGACGACATCACCGCCAAAACTCACCAGGGTTGCTTCGTCGCAAACGCCATCCATCATATCGACAAACGCCTTCGCCGCCTGTTTCGCCCGCTGGATCTTGTTGCCCTGCATGCTCAAACTCTTGTCAATAACAAGGGCCACCGAAATACAGCAGTGGACGAGCGGATCGGGACAAATAAGATCGAAGTCAGTGATAACCTTTCCGTTTTCCTTCACGGTAAAGTTTTCTTTTTTCATATCGAGGCGGGCCTGCCCGTTACATTTCACGGTCACGTAAAGCGTGATATCGGGAAAGGTGAAAGCGTCTATGCGTTTGAAATTGAGTCTTGGCTGGGCAATACTGACGGCTTGAATAACGAGGAAAGCCACGATTAATAGGGAAATCCGTCGAAGACTTCGGGCCAGAAGTACTTTTTCATCCATTAGTTATCTCCACGGCAGGATCGGGATGTGACGTACGTTGGTCTTCAGCACCTCTCTAACATTGGAATGTTTCAGCGCCTGCCACGGTCTTGTGCACATCTCCCCAGGCAGGCCACGTGAATCGTAATAAATATTTGTTAAAAAAGAGCCTTTGACCATGAGGACAGCAGCACTGGTTGTAGCAGCGTGTTTTTCCTCATGTACCAAAGAAACTACACAATCTATTGATCAATGTAAACACTTTGTCCCCGTCAATCGTATCGGCTACATTATGACGAGCAGTTTTCGAACAGACACCTTTATTGTGCTCTTGATAACCACCAGGTATATACCCGGACGAAGGGCAATCGCCGGAACGGAAAGAACGTGACTCCCCGGATCTAATAGCACGGGCTTCACGGCAAACACTTCCGCACCCGTAACGTTGATGATGGAAATAGCGACCGGTATTTTCGTATTCACTGATACCGGGACATGAAACAGAGTTCCTCCTCCCTTGATCACGGAAGTCACCGGATTGGGATAAAGCTTGCCCACCCGGAACGAGCGCGCATTCACGACATTTTTGATCGCGGAAATTGAAACCGCGGGAATAAACACGGAATCCCTTGCCTCTCGTAACCCGTTGCTTGTCATGGTCTTTATTGCAAATTTCAGCATACGATCTTGCGTCCTGGATTTAACGGTTACCTTCCATGAGATCAGGAGTGAATCGCCGTTATCAAGCGGCGTGGCAATCTCCCGCACCGGGTCCTCGATCCGTACTCCGCTCGTGTCGGAATTATCAAGGGACAATGTGCTGCGAGAAACGAAATACGTCTCGCAATTGCGGTTAAATAGTCGGTACGAAATAGAAAACGGATTTGGCCGCAAGCCGTTGCCGGTCGAGTCGAGAGCAAGGGAGTCCGGCATGGTCAATACGTCCGGTTTGTTTTCCGTACGGGCATAAAACCACGAAGAATCTTTCCCGATACCGGTACAATGCGCCAGCGGTTCCGGTTTCCCTATCAACAATTCAACCTCCCTGCGCGTCCCGTCGGCACATGAACCCAGGTATTCTACTCGACACCGCCGTGTGGTCATTTCACGGTACAGTGCGTCGATACCTTCCGCACCGGGATTAAAGAGGACCCGCCCGCCCGTTGCCTCCGCGATGGCATGCAGCGTATCCAACCGGATGTCACCGGCAAAGGCAAGCGGAAATACGCGCACGCCGTTATCACGTGCAAAGCGAATGCAATCGTCCAGTGTCAGGTCGGAGCCTGCGCCATCGATTCCGCTTGTAACGAGCAAGATATTACGACAGAGATTCGATGCATTATTGAGCAACTCGGAGATCGTCGAATACAAACCATCCCACAGCGCGGTTTGCAATCCTGAATAAATGGCGTCGATCCCGTTTTTCAGCAATTCCTTGTCGTTGGTCATGAACACTTTGACCGCCGGTTGATTTTCCACCGACATAAGAGTGCCTTCATCGCAGGAACCGTCAAAACGATCAAAGAACGCATACAGGGCGTCTCGAACGCGGTATCTGATACTGTCGTCAAAACGCGCGGCCCGATCCACGAGAACAGCGGCGGAAAGGCAGCACCGCCCCTGCCCCGGCGGCGGACAAACGAGCCGGAGCGAATCGACGACCTTTCCCTCTTCCAACACGGTCAGGTTTTTCACTGCAAGATCGAACCGCTCATTGTTTCCGCATTCAACCGCGAACTCGATTACGATGTTGGGGAAATCGTAGCTGTCAATACTGATGATGTGCACCCGGGGCTGGGATATCCCTGTATGGGTCATCACCAAAAGCAGAGCAAGTATCACATTTGAGCATGTAAACCAGGTTGTTTTCATTTTCGCCCGAAAGAAAGAGATGGAATAAGGTTCCGTAGGAGTATTCTTGCACGTTGTCACCCCTCGCGATTGCATCAAGCACACGGGGAGCGATTCGCCCCGGCTTAGTTCCACGCGTGAATACCGGTGGCGGCTATTTCAACAATAATATTTTCCGAATTTGTACCCTTTCCCCGACAATCAAGTACGCGAAATACACGCCGGTGGACATTCCACTTGCATCAAACATAACGGAATAATCACCCGGCTGAAGTGTAGCCTCGACCAGCATCGAAACGATACGCCCGAACCGGTCGGTCACGATCAGCCTTGTGAAGACTGGCTGATCTTCATCAATACGAAAACGCAACAGCGTGGAGGGATTAAACGGGTTTGGGATATTCGGAAACAGGACGAAACCGGCGCCTGCGTCCAGAGGTTCCACGCATTTGCCGCTAACGGTAACCAGGCCGTCCGTCCACCTCGCACGCATCGCTCCCGCGTTAAATTCGGCCGTATCTATCCGGAGCGGGGAGCGTGCAACCAGTAACGTTTGACTTCCCGTTCCAAACACGGCTTCAACCCGGAGATAAAACAACGGGCCCATTCCTTTCGTCAGCGCGGCACCGGGCTCTGCCGCGCCGGATATCTCCACCAATCCCGGTTCAACGGCGAGCATGGTCGTCGAAGCCCACCCCGTGGCCGTCAACGAATTCTCCGTGACAACCCCGGTACAGGATAGCACGTCTTCATCGAAAGCTATTCGCAGGCGGTATTGCTCAATACGTTTGCCCGCGATTTCATCTATTAAAACCGGAACGAGAATGCGCTCGCCATATTGCAACAAGTTATCCGCCGGGATGGCAAGCGTGACGAGCCTGGGGATTCCAACCACGAACAGCGTTGTAACACAGGTTTCTTCGGAGGCGTTGTCAGCGGTCGCGGTCGTGGTAAAAGTACGCAGCGCCCCGGAATCCGCGGCAACGGGATGCACGTTCCAGGAGGCAATTCCCGTTTCCCCCGTCCCCAACGTCGCGGGAACAAGGGGTTTCTCCGACACCTCGCCGTTGGCCAACGCCACGCCGTTGCCGGGAATCACGAGGACCCTGACGTTTTTTGCCCGCATCGAACCGATGTTCGACACCGTCGCGGTAACGACGAATGGATTGCGCTCGTAATCGTTTCGGGCCACGAGATAGTGAAGGGTATCCATGGGTGCGGTCTGACAAAACATCGACAAGAGCGGCTTGCCGAGGCCGGGAACAAGAACACGCACCACGCATTCGACCGGTTCAAGGTCATCCGTACGCACTTGAACACGGATCTCCACGGTTCCGTCTCTTTCCCGCGGCTGGATTACTACTTGCCAGTCGACCTCCACCGAATCACCGGGCTGAAGCGCATTTGCCACCTGTTGTTGGGGATTCCCGAGAACCTGTAAATCGGGAGATTGCGGCAGTATGACAGCGGTGAGATTCCTCAACGCATCTTGACCGTTATTGTGCACTAACACACGCACCGAGAACGGGTTCGGTGAATACTCACCCCGCAACGAATCGACGACAAGGACAGACGGAGCGTTGCATCGGATTTCCAGCCTTCCTGCGTCCCGGCGCGGAATAAGCACATCACGGCAGCACGTATCCCCGCGCCCCGCATTATCCCGCACTTCCGCACAAATATGGACCGTCGTCGTGTCGCTGCGCGGTATCGGTCGCAACCTGTAGATAAGAGCAACCTCCGCACCAGGCTGGAGATCGGGTATCGTCTTGACGATGGATTCTCCCGCGTCGAGTTCCACGCCGGCAGGCAGGAGCAGTGTCACGTTGATTCCCCTCCCGACAGCTTTGCCGCTATTCCTGACCGTCACAGTATAATCAAACGGATCCGGTGAATACTGCCCTCCCAAAAAGGTAAGAGAATCGGGCGCTTCGCAACGGACGAGGTATGAGGAGGCTCTCGCCTCTGGCACGTACAACGGAATCCGGCATTCCTCGAACAACGGCGTATTCCCGTATCCTCCAACACCGCGCACCTGCAAAATCAACGAATCCATTTCACCAGACGTTCGGGGTAACGCTTGCATACTCCAGAAGTGGCTTGCCGATGCGCCGGGCTGCAATTCTCCCACGTTAACGATTGGCGTTCCCGATACCGGTGTAAACCGTGGCGGGCCGGCAAAGAACAACCGCGTTTGTCGTGAAGGCGCCTCTCCCCTGTTCGTCACTATCATGGTCACTCGAAACGGGTTCGGCGTATACCTGGCAAGCGTCTCGTCAAACCTCAAGCTGTCAACTTCGGCAAAGCAGGCGAGCGAAAGTTCCGGACGCATGGAATGTTGAACCCAGACCTGGCTCTCGCATATCGAGGAGGCAAGGTTCCGCCCCGTGATCATAACACGCAAGCTGTCGATCCCATCCTGCAATCTTGGATTCACGCGCAGATTAAATACCGCCTTGACCGTGTCACCAGGATCCAGCGAGTCGGCCAGGAGGCGAAAGGCGCCGAGTGTATCGACAATATTGAAGCGGTAATCGTGAAGCATCAGTGCCTGGACCTCGAAGACAGGCTCGATCCCGCCATTCCATGCAAGGACGTGAACGGGGAATTCCTGCGGTACATAAGCGGTATCACGAAACAGGATGCTGTCCGGGGAACGTAGCTCGCAGTGAAGAGGCGAGAGACGAAAAGCTTCCACGAAAACGTCCCACCGGCATGTTACAGTTGCGCTGTCCACGCCGAAACGGAATACTGCCGCCAGCACGGTGTCGGATGCAACGGGACGGGGAATCCGGACTTGCCACTCAACCGTTGCGCTGTCACCGGGAAACAGAGCCGCGATTATCGTGCATGAATCCGCGGGGTTTACCAACACCAGGGCATCCGGAACTTGCAGGCAGACGCGAATACCTTGCACTGATCTGGAGCCGATATTCCGCAAAGAGAGGGAAACAGAAAAAGGCGCGGGATAATATGCCTGAAGGATGGAATTGTAGCGGACAGTATCCGTCCCTGCGGTGACGCAACGAAGACTGTCAATGAAATCAGGATTCGGGATACGCGCGTTACTCCATACCCTCGCTGCCGTTTCTGCGGGCTGCGCGGAACCTGTCCCACACCACAACAGCATCAGCGCCGTGGCAATTACTACGCGCATGCGGCAGACCTCCCAACCTGGCCTTGTATAAGCAGAATGAATATTGACTCAAACAAAAAAACCGGAAGTCGCGAGAGCGAGAGCTTCCGGTTTTTTTGATTACATCGGTGTACTACTTCGCCACGATCATTTTCCGGATCGCGTGATAATTCGGCGTGTCGAAACGATAGAAATACACGCCGCTTGGGACCGCGGAAGCATCAAAAACGCTGGTGTACCTTCCCTTCTTTCGAAACTCGTTGACCAGAACCGTAACTTCACGACCCAGCGCATCCAATACAACCAGCCTGACATGTGTATCTTCAGGAATACTAAACTTGATTGTGGTTGTCGGATTGAACGGATTCGGGCTGTTCTGGGCCACGATGTATTTTTCCGTGGCATTCATCGGCCGGATACACTCACCGGAAACCGTTACCATGCCGTCGGTCAGTCGCGTGCTAATCGTTCCGCTGTTGATCAGAGTCCTTGCACTATCAAACCGGAGATCGGAGACAGCGTTCTTGAGATGGTTTGGTGGCGCGCCGAACACCGCCGACATCTCCAGGTAGAGCAATGTGCCCGATCCCGAGAGCGTTGACGAGGTATTTGTAATATGCGCCCGGGCCAAACCCGGCTCGTTCGCAGGATCCGGTATTTCGACCTCCTCTTCGGTCCAGCTCGAGGTAAGCGTTCCCGCTCGTTGAATACCGACGAAATTTACGATTGCAGGATCGAATCGAACGTAAAGATCGATATCCTTGATCCCTTTTTGATCGCTCTCATCGATAAAGACCGGAACATGGATATTTTCGCCTCCGTAATACCCGACATTATCCTGAGGAATAAGCAACGCGGAAATGAAAGGCAACCCGACAACGAAAACCGAATCCGTGCATCGGTACGTCTGGTCGTCATCGGTGATGATCTGGACGCTAAAGGTAAACCATTTCCCGATTCGTTGTGGAGTCGGTATCATTCTCCAGATGGCAACCGCCGTATCGCCGACAACGACATTATACGGCATGAAATCCTTCGTGGGTAATTCCGTGTCCGGCATAATGAAGCCGGGAGGAGGCAGAACCGTACCACGCACACCTTGCGCCTGGGAACCCCCGGTGTTCACGACCTTGACGACGAATTGAACAATATCGGGGACGTATTTTCCCGTCCTCGGATCAAAGTGAACCGTGTCGGGCGGAACAGTCTCACAAATAGGTTCCAAGAAAGGTGCACCGAGCGGCGGGACGTAAATTGTCAGATTACAAAAGGCATCGGTTAGTGGATCGCCTCGTTGATCCACACCGTTCACCTTAATGGTGATCTCTTCATTGGTTCCGATGGCATGCCGCAACGCGACAACGGACCATACAAACTCAATGATACTGTCCACGCCAATACGGCCACGCCCCGGCAAACACTGGGTATTGTTCCCACCCGTCAGTCGCAGCCCTGTCTGCGGCGTATTAAAGGTTAACGTCGCACATACCGAATCGGCGGGATCCGAACCCGTATTGCGAACCCGTATTCGTATATCAAAAGGATTGGGCAAGTATACCCCGGTGGTAGGATCCTTGGTCAGGGAGTCGGGCCCCTCGCAGATGACCGCGAACTTCGCGCGGCGCACAGAATCCACGACCATACTGTCGCAGCATACAGCCGTA
>JAJRXL010000235.1 GCA_024276335.1 Bacteroidota bacterium | reverse complement strand
GGGCGACGCGGTCGTCATTTCGGCCATGGAGCACCATTCCAACATCGTGCCCTGGCAGATGATCTGCGAGGAAAAGGGAGCGGAACTCAAGGTCATCCCCATGAACGACCGGGGCGAACTGCTGTTGGACGAATACGAAAAACTCCTGACCGACGCCACCCGCATCGTTGCCGTTGCACATATCTCCAACGCCCTGGGCACGATCAACCCGGTGCGGGACATCATCGCGCTGGCCCACCGGAAAGGCATTCCCGTCCTTCTCGACGGGGCGCAGGCCCTGGCCCACCTGCCCGTGGACGTCCGGAACCTGGACTGCGATTTCTACGCGTTCTCCGCGCACAAGATGTACGGTCCCACCGGCATCGGCGTGCTCTACGGCAAACGGAAGCTCCTGGAAGCGATGCCTCCCTACCAGGGCGGCGGCGACATGATACGTTCGGTAACGTTCGAGAAAACGATTTACAACGACCTGCCCTACAAGTTCGAAGCGGGCACGCCCCACATCGCGGGCGGCATCGGCCTCGCGGCGGCAATCGACTACCTGTCCTCGTTCAGCCGGGACGCCGTGATCGCCCATGAAGACCGCCTGCTCGACTACGCCACGCAGGCCCTGTCGGAAGTCCCGGGGGTCAGACTCATCGGGACGGCGCGGGACAAGGCGGGCGTGGTCTCCTTCGTCATGGACTACGCCCATCCCCACGACGTCGCCACCATCCTCGACACGGAAGGAGTGGCCGTGCGCAGCGGTCACCATTGCGCCCAGCCGGTGATGCGGCGGTTCAACGTCCCCGCCACCACGCGGGCCTCGTTCGGCATCTACAACACGGTCGAGGACGTGGACCAGCTCATCAACGCTCTGCAAAAAGTGCGGGAGATTTTCGGATGATGGATGAACTGCGAGAGCTGTACCAGCAAGTGATCCTGGATCACCAGAAGGCGCCGCGCAATTTCCGCAAGATGGAAAACGCGACCGCCGCGGTGGAAGGATTCAACCCTCTCTGCGGCGACCACTACACAATTTACCTGCTGGTCGAGGATAATATCGTCAAGGATGTGAGCTTCGAAGGCACCGGGTGCGCGATTTCCAAGGCGTCCGCCTCCATGATGACGGCCGCCCTCAAGGGTAAAACCCGCGCCGAGGCCGAGAGCCTCTTCGAGAAGTTTCACGACCTCGTGACCGGCAAGCTCGAGGTCGAACAAGCCGCCGGGGAGCTGGGCAAGCTCGCCGTCTTTGCAGGCGTTCGTGATTTCCCCGTGCGCGTCAAATGCGCCATCCTTCCCTGGCACTCCATGCATTCCGCCCTGGAAGGAGACAAAACGGTCGTGTCCACAGAGTAACAAAGGATGTTGCATGTTCAGTTTTTTCAATAAAAAGAAGAAAAACTCCACGATGGAATCACCCGAAACCGACGTCCTGAACAGGGACACCGCCACGGAATCACCCGTGGAGCCCGTGCATGATCAACCACACGCGGACGATCCGGAACACCTGAAGGAACGGGTGATTTCCGTTCTCAAGACCTGCTACGACCCGGAAATCCCCATCGATATTTACGAACTGGGATTGATCTACGACGTTTCCGTGGAAGCGCTGGGCAAGGTGCGGATCCTCATGACCCTGACCACGCCCAACTGCCCGGTCGCGGTGTCGCTGCCCAACGAGGTAAAGCAGAAAATCGAGGCCATCGACGGAGTAAACGAGGTTCAGCTCGACATCGTGTGGGACCCGCCCTGGAATCCTTCCATGATGTCGGAAGCTGCCCGGCTCCAGCTCGGGTTCATGTGAGGAAGAGGCATGCTGACATACGGTAATCGTGTCCGCCCATCGATTATTGTTTACACGCCGGAACGCAAAATTCCCGGCTAAAGGATGTCGGAAAATACCGGAATCAGTTTACACACTATTTCAAATCCATAGAGAGGTCTGACAATGTTTGATAGATTAATCACCAAGGTACCAATGTACGACCCGGTCGCGGTTCAACCCATGCGGGACGAACTGACCTGGGTCGGCTTCGAAGAAACGCGCACCGAGGCCGAAGTTGAACGCTTCATGCGCCAGGAAACGGGGACTTCCCTCGTGTTTATCAACTCCGTGTGCGGGTGCGCCGCCGGAAGCGCCCGGCCCGCTATAGCACAGGCGTTGCAGCACACGGTCATTCCCGACCGACTGGCCACGGTTTTCGCGGGCATGGACCGCGACGCGGTGGACTTCTTCCGCAACCGCTACCTCCCGGAGCTGCCGCCGTCGTCGCCCGCCATGTTCCTGTTCAAGGATGGCAACGTCGTTCTCGCTCAGCACCGCCACAACATCGAGGACCGGACGCCCGAGGATATCGCCTCGGAACTGATCGAGGCATTCGACCGGCACTGCGACCGCACCGGGCCCTCCATCCCGCCGGAGCAATACGAAAAACTCGTTCACGCCAAGACCTGCGGCTCCTCCATACTGAAGTACGAGAAGTAAAAGATAAAAGTAAAAAGTACGTGATGGATTACGGCGAGGAATATCAGGACCGGTAATGAGAAAATGAAGTTCAGCTCACAGGAAGAATACGGATTGCGTTGCCTGCTGCGGCTTGCCCGGGCGGAGAGCGGAAACAGCCTGACAATCACCGGGATCAGCGAGGCGGAAGGGATATCCGTGCCCCACGTGGCCAAGCTCATGCGCATCCTGCGCCGGGGCGGTTTCGTCAAGAGCACCCGGGGACAGGCGGGCGGCTACACACTCGCGCGTCCCCCGGAGCGCATCCTGGTGGGAGAAGTGCTGGCCGTCCTGGGCGGGCGGCTGTTCGAGCCGGGATTCTGCGACCGCCACACAGGCACCGTGGATTCCTGCGCCAACCCGGTGGACTGTTCCGTGCGCACGCTGTGGAACGCCGTCCAGCGGGCGGTGGACGTGGTGTTGGGCCGGACAACGCTCCAGGACCTGCTGGGAACTGCGGAGGAAATGATGAAACGGGAAAAAGACATGTTGAACGAGCTCGACCGGCAAAGCGGCTCTCTCCTGCCCGGTGGCGCCATCGTCAACATCATCTCGTACGGAGCCGGCGAGCTGAAGACCTGATACGAGGCCGGAAGCGCGCACTCCTGCCAACCTTCATACCCCTGGAAAAGCAAAGCCCCCTGCCGATCGTTCGGGAGGGGGTTCGTTTTTCCGTGGCAACGCGCCCACGTCTTCAGGAATTGTTGATTGATATACCTTTTCTTAGACGGCAACATAGCCGACAACCTCCGCCACATATCCTTCCAGGACTCGGTGGTTATCGGGACGGTAGAAACAGGCTATCCCCTTACCTTCACGATCACGTACAGCGTCGTCATCGCGAAAGACGCGAAAGTGCATCTTGCCGATAACACGACATTCAAGTTCAATTACGACAAGAAATTAATCGTAAATGGGTATCTCAGCATAGGTTCCGTCTATTTCGACACCACGAACGCCAATGCGCTGAGTCACATCGTCGAAAAGGACAGCGGTAAAATCTACCTCGGAGGACAGGGAAAAACCATAAACGGATTGTATGAGGTGGTGATCGACAGCGGAGGCTACGGGGAGGCGCCGTGCGGCTCAACCGTGAACATGATGCGGGGAGGAGTGATCTACGTGGACGGAACGTTAAAGATAAATTCCTCCTTGTGGAACGAATTCAGCCGTATTGTCTGCCGCCCGGAGCGTACGTCATTTCGGTCGTGACACGCGACGGGCTTGCCTCGCACACGTTCTTCGTATTATGAAGCTGGATACCCCCTGTCCCGGACGATAACTTAACGCAACTTTGCTGACAAACACCGTCTCCGCTATCAGACACATCGGCTATCCGGGAAATGCCGCGTATTCGTTTGATTTCAGAACGGATTCAGGTAATTGGTGGATCGGAGGCAAGGTTCGAACGTTCAACCTTACTCAACGTCGTGAGTCATCGAAGGTACG
>JAJRXL010000023.1 GCA_024276335.1 Bacteroidota bacterium | reverse complement strand
GCTCCAGGAACCCATCAAGATCAAGTTCCGCTTTACCCCGCAACAGTTGAAAGACTACCAGGCGACGTATCGCATCACCGCCACACCGTGCAACCGTCAAGTATATTTCGTGCTCTCCGGGCAGGGCGCCGCCACCAGGCTCGACGCCATGCCCCCGGATATTAATTTTGGAAAAGTCGAGCTCAAGGACAGCGTATTCAGGGAAATCTACGTCACCAACCTTGGCAACTATGAGGCGAAGGTCACGCGGTACAAACTCTTTCCCAGTTTCCCCAACGTGACCTTGCGCGACAGTTCGCTCCTGCCGCTGAACCTCAAACCGCATGAAAGCAAGAAATACACGTTCGCCTTTGCCCCCGATTCCATCCACACCGTGAATGCCATGCTTTGCCTGTACTGGGATGAACCATGCCCGGATTCCGTCTGCATCCCCATCCGGGGCCAGGGCGTTTCCGAACCGCGCATTGAAACAGCCGGCTATCTCACGTTTCCCCACAGCATGTGCGAAAAATCCGTGATGGATACGCTCTGGGTGTACAACACCGGGCACAAGCGCTTGAGAATAACTTCCGCCTCCCTTGTCGGCGACGCGAAAGATTCCTTTACAATTCTCGAACCTTCGATACCGGTCTTCATTCCGCCCGTCGATTCGGTGGCGTTCGTCTTCATGGTGAACCATGAAAAGCCCGGCCCCAAGGTCACGACTTTGCGCCTCGTTCACAACGACTCGGTGAACAACCCGACGGAAGTCGTCCTCGTCGCCGACAAGGATGACGCCATCTTCAGCATACTGGGCGATACGACCCGCATAGAACAGGTCTGTGTCGGCTCAGACGTTGCCCGGAACTTCACGGTCAAGAACATGGGAACGGTACCGATCGATATCACCGACATCAGGAATCTCACGAACAACGTCAATTTCACGTTCAGCGGGCTTGCCCCCGGCACAACCATCAAACCGGGCAAGTCCCGACAACTGCGCATCACGTTTTCACCGGCGACTCCGGGCATCCAGGTGCTCAAGTTGCAGATATCAAGTTCACCCTGCGATTTCCAGCATCTCATGACGGTCACCATGCAGGGCATCGAAACGATGTTCAGCAAGAACCCGGCGACACTGAACTTCGGTGACGTGCGGATCGGGGAGCAGGCATCCCTGCGCACCCATCTCCGGAATACCGGTGCCAATGCGCATATCGTAAAAATCCTGATACGACCCTCGGTCGCGGGACTCGGCATCACGGGTAGTCCCAAATCACCGTTCACGTGGCGATCAGGCATCCAGGACTCGATCGAGGTGACGTTCGCTCCTGCCGCTGATGGCGCGATGAACACCGAGCTCCTGCTGATCGTGGATGCCGCCTGCCCGGATACGATCCGCATCCCCATCCTGGGAACGGGAACGACGTCGTACCTGGCATTGAGTCGTTCCGCGCTTTCACTGCCTCTCGACGGCTGCGCGTATGTTCCGCAGTGCGATACGCTGATGATCACGAATACCGGTGTTTCCACCGTGCGTATCGACTCGCTGTTCATCCGCCAGAGCGGCGGCACCTTTTCGCTCCAATCACCCCCGACATTGCCTTTGAATTTGTCGGGTGGCAACGCGAGACTGCTGACCATCTGCGCCCAGCCCGGATTCATTGGATCGGACCAGGCAACACTGGTCGTCGTGAGCGACGATCCCCAGCGCCCCCGCATCGAGCTGCCCTTGCTGGCCACACGGGATTCCCTGAATCTTGCCATCGATCCGAGGACGATAGCATTTGGAAACGCGGCTGCCTGCGATACCGGGCAAGCCGTGACCGTCACGATACGCAACACCGGCACGCTGATCGATTCACTCACGCTTGACGCATCCGCTGTCACGGCTTTCAACGTTCTCGATCCCTTTCCGATTTCACTGGGACCGGGGGAAACCCGAACGTTCCGGGTCACGTTCTCACCCGGGTCGGAAAAGGCCTTCTCGGAGATCCTTCGTCTCAAGTCCGGAATCTGCCGGAAATCCATTCCCATAACACTGACCGGGATTTTCTTCAACCAGACGTACAGTATCGATCGCAACAACCTCGACTACGGGGACGTCGCCATCGGTGTTTCGTCAACCCAAACAGTCACGTTGAGTTCCTCGAACAAGCAGGGTGGCCGGTTGAAGGAAATCCTCTTCTCGCCCGCATCAGCGGCATGGAACACGTCGCTGCCACTGCCGTTCACTCTACAGGACGTTTCTACCACCGATATTCCCTTCGAATTCGCCCCGACCGATACCGTGGATTATTCGGCCACTGCCTGCCTGGTGTTCGACCAGCCCTGCCCCGATACAATTTGCATCACGCTCTTGGGAAGGGGCGTCCGGGGCGCGCTGGCGGCGTCCGCTACGCGGATCGTCTTCGGCGAATTGGCGCAGTGCCAATCAGGTCTCGACACGATCACCGTCATCAATACCGGCACGGGAGACGTGAAACTGACGTCGGCGACGATCATGGGAACCGGCGCGGCGTACTACTCGTTGATCAACCCCCTGGCAGGCAGCGAGGTGCTCTCGCCGGCCGCAAGCCGGGATTTCTTCGTTTCCTTTAACGCCCCCTCCGCTCCCGACGGCATGCACAACGCGTTTCTCCGCATCCAGTCTTCGGACATAAAACAACCGGTTATCGACATACAGTTGGAGGGCACGCGCAGTACGCAAACCTTGCCCACGATCTCGCTGCAGGATTTCGGCGATGTTGCCCTGGGCCAGGTTCAGAACCGGCCGGTTACCATCGCGAACAACGGCACGGCGCGATTCTGCATCTCGTCGATCGTGGCGTCACCGCCGTTCAGCGCCTCCGCGGCGCTGCCCCTGTGCATCGATCCGGGACAGAGCGCGGACGTCACCGTGACCTTCAACCCGACGGATACGGTTCTTTCATCGGGCGAGGTACTGCTGGTCGTTTCCGGGCCCTGCCCCGACACTATCCACGTCCGCGTCCTCGGCCAGGGAACGCAGGGCGTCGTTGCACAAACCCTGTCGCTCAACATGGGCGCTGTTGCCTCGTGCCTGACACGCGCAGATACGGTAGTGGTCAGAAATGTGGGCGGCGCACCCATAACCTTGACCCAGGTACAACTCACCGGTCCCGACGTCGCGCAATTCGGGATCGTACAGCAGCCGACACCCCCGTACACCATCAACCCGGGCAGTTCCACCGTCATCATCATTTCTTTCGATCCCCAGGGCTTCCCGGATGGAAACAAGACCGCGTCGTTGTTGACGACGTTCGACATCGGCGGGAAGACGCAACAATTCTCTACTTCCCTGCGTGTCCTGGCTTCCACACCCGCGTTCAATGCCGCCGGTGGGAACCTGGGAATGGTTACGGTCGGGCAGAGCCGGAATGGATCAATAACCGTCACGAACACGTCACAGGTGCCGATCACGGTCAACTCCATTTCCATCGACAACACGGTCTTTTCGGTTTCAGGCACGACACCTCCGCTCCCGGCCCTGTTACCACCCGGCGGCGACCTGGTCGTGACCGTGCAGTTCGCCCCGACCGCTGCCGGAGCCGTTGCAGCAACGATGACCGTGTCTTCGCCCCAACCCTGTCCATCGTCGTTTGATTTCGCGTTGACAGGTGAAGGCGTCGAACGCGAGATCGTCCAGGCCGGACTCAGTATCGGCAACATCCAGGGCCGTATCGATGATATTATCGACATCCCGGTCGCGATCAACGCGGACGTCGGGAACGCGCAAGTGACTTCGTACGCCGGTAAGATCCGGTTCAATCGCACCATGCTCTACCCGCGCGCCGTCACAACGGCCCAGACGCTTTCTGAAGGGATGAGCGTGAATTTCACTTACGACCATACACAAGGCGAGGTCACCATAACGGCTTCCGAAGGGACCGTCCGTTCCGGAACCGGGCCACTGTTTGTTCTCAAGTGCCTGGTGCTGTTGGGGGACAACGTGGACACGCCGCTGGAGATCGACCAGGGATTCGACTTTACTTCCGGGTTCGCACAGGTGGTCGCGCGCGCGAACGGGTTATTCCACCTCGTCGGGTATTGTCTTGGAAACGGAAACCGCCTGATAAAGATCACCGGCCAGAACCAGCTGTGGCAAAACCACCCGAACCCGTTCAACCCGGTCACCACGATCGAGTACGAGATAGCAGAGGACGGTTTCGTCAGCCTGATCGTGTACGACGCTCTGGGACGGGAGGTCACGCGTCTCGTGCAAAAGCGGCAAACGGCACAACGTTACCAGGTCGAGTTCGACGCCACCGGTCTTCCCAGCGGAACGTACTACTACATCCTTCGCAGCGGAAACTACCGCGCTTCCCGTAAAATGATTATCGCCAAATAAGCCATGCGTTTTTTCTCCCTCTTTCTGATCATCGGCCTGTGCGCTGGCACGCCGGCATACACCCAGTCTTCCATGGAACCTTCTCCACGCTCCGTTACACGCGTGGGACTCTACGGAAGCCCGGGATTCAATTTCTACAGCGGTACATTCCAAGTCTTCGAAGGCAGCAAGGTCTGCGGCACGTTCACATCCGGCAACGGTACGGGGCTCGTGCTGGGCGGGCTGCTGGAAATTCCAATCCAACGGAATCTCCTGCTCGAGGGGAGAGTCGGCTACCACGATGCCAGCGGGCAATACGACACCGACACGCGCCTAGGCACCGTGATCATGCCCGACGGCACGCTGCGTGACGCTTTCGTCAACCACGTGCTCGACGCAACCATTTCCTACGTTACCGCCGGGGTCGCCGTCCAGTACTTCCCGTTCAGCAACCTCGACCTGCACTTCGCGGCGGGACCGACGATCGGGATCGGGCTCAAGCATACCTTTATTCAAAACGAGAAACTGTTGGAGCCCCTGGAAGCGAAATTCATCGACGACACCCGCGAGCACGTCGTTGCATCCGGAGACATCGCATCGTTCAAAAATGTCAGCCTCACGATGGATGCGGGCGCCGGGTACGACATCCGGTTGACGCGCAATCTCATCGCCACACCGGAAGTCCGGTACCGGTTTCCCGTCACGTCGGTCACCACGGACACGGACTGGAAAATCGCCGGACTGCAAGCGGGACTCTCGCTCAAGTGGGCCTTCCTGCCACCGCCACCGCCGCCTCCGGCCCCACCGCCGCCTCCGCCGCCTCCAAAAAAGGTTTTCAAGCCCCTCGTGGTGTCGGTGGAGTACCGCGGAATCCGGAATGACGGCTCCGAAGCGCCCATCTCGGAAATCGTCATCGATGAGATCAGGACATCGGACCGGTACCCCCTCCTTCCGTACATCTTTTTCGACCAGGGTTCTTCCGAGATCACCGGCCAGCACCTACTGACCCCGGCCGAAGCAGCCACTTTCGATGTTTCCGCAATCAAGGGTGACAATATCTCCGTGTACCGGGAAGCGTTGAACGTGCTCGGCTACCGGATGAAAGAGCAGCCGGATACACGCATCACCCTTACCGGAACAAACAACGGCGTCGGCAAGGAACGCGGCAACCGTCGATTGAGCCGGGCGCGGGCCGAGGCCGTGAAGAGCTACCTCGTCAAAACATGGGGCATCGATCCACGCCGTATCCGCGTTGTTGCAAGGAACTTGCCCAAGAATCCAACCTCGCGCAGCACGCCCGAGGGCCAGGCGGAAAACCGGCGTGTTGAAATCACCAGCAGGGACGGCAGAGTACTGGCGCCGACCACGAGAAACGAAATCGAACGCCGTTACAACGTTGCGGGCATCGCCCTCTATCCCGTCATCACCGCCCAGGCGGGACTGGCAAACTGGTCGCTCACCATGCGCCATGGGCAAAACATCGTGATGGACACGTCCGGGACGCGTACCGTCCCGCAGCGCCTGGCATGGACGATCGTGCCGGAGGAATTCGAAAAGGAACCGAGCGCCCGCTCCCTGGCCGTTTCCGTTTCCGCCACGGACGTGGATGGGCAGAAAAAACTCGCCCGGCTCGATATCCCTGTCAAGCACTTGACCGTAGAGAAGAAACGCACGCAGCGAATCGGCGACAAGATCATCGCGCGCAGTCGTCTTATTGTTTTCGAGTTTGACAAAGCGACCCTCTCGCCCCAGAACAGGAAGATCATCGAGGAAGTGCGCAAGCAAATGACGCCTGATACCAAGGTCCAGATTGTCGGGTACACGGACCGGTTGGGCGACCCGAAGCATAACCTCGAGCTTTCATTGCGAAGGGCGGAAGCCGTGCGCAAGGCACTGGGGCCCATCATCCCCGACACCAACGTTACCGTAAAAGGCCTCGGCAGCTCGGTGCTGCTCTTCGACAACAGCACGCCCGAAGGACGGTTCTATTGTCGCATGGTGGAAATCATTGCCGAGACACCGGTGAAGAATTAACGTTGAGGTTATTGCAGACAAAAAAGGCAGATCGAATGACCTGCCTTTTTTGTTGTTGGATCAATAACGCGTGTTTACAACATTGCGCCCGACTTGATTTTGAGTTCATGGGCGCGGTCACGACGGCGCATGTCGGCCAGGTCGCGGACGTCCTTGTCGCTGTTGATAACCAAGTCGAGTATCACTTCCATGCAGTTAAAACAGACGTGCGTCTTGTCCTCCTCGGGATTGACCCCACGAACAAAATGGGTTTCCATGGGTGGGATATCGTGCCTGAAGGCGCACTGGTACGTTTTTTCAGAAATATGCGTATGCCATTGGTGATACGGTGAAAACAGGGCATTAAATAACTCAAAGGATCGGGTTAGATGGCGCTTGCTTTGAAAATGGGGCATAGTCAGGCAACCTCCTTTGGCACGTAATGGGATTTAGTAAGTTGGATTCCATCGAGAGAAAGCGACAAGATCGTTGACAAGGGTCATTTAATAGTCGCAACGGAGAGACTCCGGCATCAACAGAAGATACTATATTCTTTCGGAAAAGTCATCCCATTCGCCGTCCCACTTTTCCACGCGTTTTCTGGAAGACTGGATTTTTCTATTTTCTGAAGGCGCCGTTCCACCCGGAGAAGATCGAGCACGAACCAGCCACCAATCTCATCCCGGATGCAATACCTGGAATCTCTTTCTAACACTGTTGTCGACATCGTATGGGGGCCATTCCTCATTGTCCTCCTGGTCGGCGGAGGCGTCTTTCTTTTCATACGATCGGGCATGCTGCCCCTGCGCCGGATCGGTTCGTCACTGCGCTTACTGACCGCGCGCAATCTCAGCAGCGGAGAGACGGGTGCGATTCATCCGCTCAAGGCGCTTGCAACCGCGCTGTCAGCCACCGTGGGCATGGGCAATATCTCCGGTGTCGCCGTTGCCATCACCATGGGGGGACCGGGAGCGCTGTTCTGGATGTGGGTAACGGCCCTGGCGGGCATGGCCACCAAGTTCTTCACCTGCTCCCTTTCCGTGATGTACCGCAAGACCGACCGGGCGGGCAATACACTGGCGGGACCGATGTACGTCATCGAACTCGGTCTTTCCCGCTGGCTGCGACCGCTCGCCTATTGGTTCTCGATAGCGGGGCTCATCGGCTGCCTGCCGCTGTTCCAGATCAACCAGTTGGCCCAGACTCTTTCCGAGATCGGCTCCATCGATCCCTGGGTTACCGGCGTCGTGTCCGCCCTCTTCGTTTTCGTCATCATCCAGGGCGGCATCCGTTGGATCGGGACCGCGGCCGGCATCATCGTTCCGATCATGAGCTGAGTGTACCTCGTTTCCGTCCTGATCATCCTGTTCATGCACTGGGACAAAGTGCCGTTTCTTTTTGCGCAGATTTTCCAGCATGCCTTTACCGGCAGATCGGCCCTGGGCGGAGCAACCGGCATGGCATTGAGCACGGTGATCGGCAACGGCGTGAAGCGGGCGGCCTTTTCCAACGAAGCGGGTATCGGCACCGCGCCCATGGCGCACGGCCAGGCCCGGAACGCCAGCCCCATTCGCGAGGGTCTCATCGCAATGCTGGGTCCGCTTATCGATACGATCCTCGTGTGTTCCGCCACCGGCCTGGCTATTCTCGCCACCGGGGCGTACACGCACAACATGGAAGGCATCTCCATCACGCTAATGGCTTTCGAATCGGCGCTCGGACCGGCGGGCAGGACGCTCCTGGCTGTCATCATCGTCCTGTTCGCCGTCTCCACCATGCTAGGGTATT
>JAJRXL010000234.1 GCA_024276335.1 Bacteroidota bacterium | reverse complement strand
GACGAGACTTCCCGACTTGTCGGGACGACCTCCTGCGTGACAGGCAGGCATTCTAACCAACTGAACTACGGCTCCTATTTTCTCCCTCAACCAGGCGCCTCTCGGCGTGTCCTCAATCGTTTCCTGTTCATCGATGTGTCAATCATCATCTCTCCGATTGAGAGAGACATTGATTTACATCATTTTCATGGCACAAAGCAAGTACATCCCGAGCTATTTCCCTGCTTAATACGTGAGGCCCAATACGCGGTCGATGCCCGCTAGGTCGTACAGTCGCTGAAACGGACGCAATCCCTGCGCTCTAAAGATATCCTCAACGGCGTCGGCCTGTCCCATACCGACTTCTATTATCACCGCGCCGTCCGGGCTCAGGAGGCCTTTCACGTGTTCAGCGATGGCCCGGAAAAAGGTCAACCCGTCGTCTCCGTCGGTGGTTGCGATCTTAGGCTCGTATTCGCGTATCTCTACTTGGAGATCGCCAAAGTCGTTCGCAGAAATGTAGGGAGGATTCGAGACCACGAGGTCGAACGGCGTCTGAAGCAATTCGGTGTTACCTGTCAGGATATCGAACTCTTCCAGTCGCAGGCGGTCGGTAACGTTGTGCCGCTCGGCATTTTTTCGTGCGACGTCTAACACTTTCCCGCTTATGTCAACGCCGGTTGCGCGTAATCCCGGCGCCTGAAGAAGCAAGGTGATGGGAATGTTGCCCGAGCCGGTTCCGATGTCGAGAAGAGAGATAGGGGCGCCTTCGGGAAAAGTCTTGTTTATATATTCCAGCACGGATTCGCACAACAGCTCGGTTTCCGGCCTCGGGATAAGTACGTCCGCTGTCACGTAAAAGTGATGTCCGAAGAACTCGGCTTCTCCGACGATGTACTGCACCGGCTCACCCCGCAGCCGTCGACGGATGCTGTCCCGGAACCGCGCCAGCTCCGATTCTACCAGTGGCTTATCGAACTGCAGGTAGAGGTCGATTCTCCGGCGTCCCATCGTATGGCAAAGCAGGAGTTCAGTGGAAAGTCTGGGTTCGAGTACGTCCTTTTCCTTCAGGAACTCGGTGGAGGTACGAATCAATTCGCCGACGGTCATAGTGAATCAGGATTTTTTCTTGCGGGCGAACGCGCGGGCTCCGCGCACGAACACGTGCTCGATGGCCTCGGGAATTGTAGTGATGGGGATGATGTTCATGTTTTCTTTTACCGGCGCCGGGATTTCTACCAGGTCCTTCTTGTTCTCTCCGGGAATGAGAATGGTCCGGATGCGGGCGCGACGCGCGGCGAGCAGTTTTTCATTCAATCCTCCGACGGGTAATATTTCGCCCCGCAGGGTGATCTCGCCCGTCATGGCAACGTCACCTCGGGTAGGTACTCCGCTGAGGGCTGACAGAAGAGCCATGGTGAGCGTGATACCGGCAGAAGGGCCGTCCTTGGGTATGGAACCCTCGGGCAGGTGGATGTGAATTTCACGGTCGGCATTGAAATCGTGAGGCAAGTTGAACCGCTCCGCGTTGGCCCGCAAGTAGCTCAAAGCAGCCATGGCCGATTCTTTCATGATCTCGCCGAGCTGGCCGGTCAATGTCAGCTTCTCCTGGCCCTTCATGACCACGACCTCGACGGGCAAGGTGGCGCCGCCCATGCTGGTCCAAGCCAGGCCGGTGGCAATGCCGACTTTCGGTGTCCTGTCGGCGTGCTTATCCGAATAGCGGGAAACGCCAAGGTACGTATTCAGGCTTCCCGGCGTGACGGAAATCGTCCTACGGGTTTTCCGCTTGTTGTTGGGTTTCAGTTTTTTGAGCACGACCTCTTTGGCGATCTTCCTGCACACGGTGGCGATTTCCCGTTCCAGGTTACGCACCCCGGCTTCCATCGTGTATTCCCGGATGAGGCGGCGAAGGGCGCGTTTCTGGAAGCGGACGTCGTATCCCTTCAGGCCGTGTTCGCGGATCTGGCGGGGAACGAGGTGGCGCTGTGCGATGGCGATTTTTTCGTGTTCCAGGTAACCGGGAATCTCGATGATTTCCATGCGGTCTTGCAACGGTTCGGGGATCCCGTAGCTGACGTTTGCTGTGGTGATGAAAAGAACGCGCGAGAGGTCGACGTCCACGTCAAGGTAGTGATCATTGAACGTGCAGTTCTGCTCAGGGTCGAGAACTTCCAGCATCGCGGCGGTCGGATCGCCGTGAAAGTCCGCGCTCATCTTGTCGATCTCGTCCAGGAGAATGACCGGGTTCATGGAACCGGCCTTGCGCAGGGCCTGGATGATCTTGCCCGGCATGGAGCCGATGTAGGTGCGGCGGTGTCCTCGTATTTCCGCTTCGTCGTGAATGCCGCCCAGGGACAGGCGGACGAACCTGCGATTCAGGGCCCGGGCGATGGAGCGCCCCAGGGAGGTTTTACCCACGCCGGGAGGACCTACGAAACACAAGATCTGCCCCCGCATCTCGGGCACGAGGTTGAGTACGGCGATGAATTCAAGGATACGATCCTTGGGTTTCGCCAGTCCGTAATGGTCCTTGTCGAGAATGGTCCGCGCGGATTCAATGTCGAGAACGTCGGGTGTATGGACATTCCAGGGGACGGCAAGGACCCAGTCGAGGTAGTTCCTGCTTACCGTGGCTTCCGGTGAAAGGGGTGTCATGGTTTTCAGCTTGTCGAACTCCTCGAGGGCTTTCTCTTTCACCTCGAGCGGGAGGCCTGCCTTCAGGATCTTTTCCTTGAGTTCAGCCAGGTCGGGTGGGAGTTCCGCGTCGCTGCCGAGTTCCTGTTGCAAAACGCGAATCTGTTCCTGGAGGTAAAACTTGCGCTGGGACTGCTGGATGTTGGACTGGACGCGGTTGTCGATGTCCATTTCCATGTTGAGGATTTCAATCTCCTCGGTCAGGATGCGGATGAGCTCGAGGTACTGATCGACGATGGAAGGGTGTTCGATGATTTTTTGCTTGGTAGTGACCGGGATGTGGAGGCTGGAGGCCACGAAGTATAACTTGCGGATGGGCGAAGCGATGTTTTCGAAAGAGATCAGGGTCTCGCCGGGAAGGTCGCGATTCAGCTTGACGTATTCGTGAAACAAGGAACCTACCTGGCGTGTCAGAGCATGGAGTTGGATATCGGGAACGACGTCCTGGTTTTCCACATCAAACTCGACGTGGAAAAAAGAATCCGTGGGGATGAAGGTGGTTACGCGTATGAGATGCAGACCGTCCACGAGCACTTTCATCAGGCCGTTGGGCAGTTTCAGTACCTGGATGATGCGGGCCAGGGTCCCTACCTTGTAGAGCGATTCCTCCGTGGGGAAATCCTCGTCCGGAATTTTCTGGGTCAAGAGAGCGATGTATTTATCCTGCTCCAGGGCCTGGTTGACCGCGGTGATAGAGTTCTCCCGCCCGATGAGAATGGGAAAGATCATGTAGGGAAAAATGACGACATCCCGTAATGGGAGGACGGGAAGGCGTTCCGGGATCACCTCGGGGGCGGTTTCAGTGTTTTCGGGCGTTACTTTCGGCATCGTTTATTATCATGGTAAAACCTTAATATATTCCCGGACGGGTGTAAAAACAATGCATACCGTTAATTTACCCTTCGGTCGGCAATTGAAGACCGGCGCCGAATACGGCGGTGAAGCGGAACCGATCCTTTGATACATGATTGCTTTTTCCTATAAAGTTCAATAATATTGGGAGCTTTGTTTCATGGAAGCCCTTATTACAAACTGTAGCTGATCCGCATTGACCCGACCATCTGCCTGACGTGAGAAAATTCGCAATATTCATCGCCTTGTTGATGGTGACGGCCGCCGTGCTTTTCATCGTTGTCGATTACGACGTTACCATCCAGATCCTCTCGGCTGCGATATTCGTCATCGGTGCGGTGGTGTTGTATTTTCTCATGGGGTCCACGCCGGACCAAGCCGAAACCCAATCCGACCAGGACATGTCTGACCAGCGCAAGAAATCGAAGAAGAAAAAAGCCGGCGACGCAACTCTGCCTCTTTCGTTCGAAGAGGAAAAGGAAAAATCCGGGGCGGACTCCGCCGGCGGGAAGGAAACGGCGCGCGACGTGCCGTTGGATGCCCGTGCCTCCGATGCCTCGACCGTGCGGTTGCCGTACAAGCCCAAGGAAATTGCGATCCCGGAAAGTTACTACAAGTATAACCTGGAAGCGATACCCACCGATCCACGGGGAGAGTTCGATTATCTCACGCTGCGCCTGTTGACGGTGCTCAAGGAAATGCTGTTCGCGCACACGGTCGGTATATTCTGGATCAATCGCGACCGGGGCCAGATCGTGATCGGGTCGCATGTGACCGACAGCAAGCAGTTTACGCCTGCCCGCCGGTATCCCCTGACCAACGATCTCCTGGGTCGCGTGGCCGAGAGCATGCGGCCGGAAATTATCTCCGAGATTCCGACCGAGGCGGAAGCGGAACTCCTGCCGTATTATAATTCCAACCAGGGCGTACACAGCTTCGTCGGCGTTCCCATGTTTTTCCAGAATGACTGTGTCGCGATTCTTGCCGCGGACAGCAAGGCCCCCGATTCCTTTGGCTTGGAGACGGTCGCAACCATGGGTCATTTCACCGCCCTGCTGGCGACTCTCCTGCAAAGCTATTCGCATAAGTATGATCTCGAAGCGGACTCCAAGCTGCTCAAAGTTATTGACAACATGCGGCAGAGCATCGCGCTGCATCTCGATCCGTATGGCATCGCATCGGCGGCGGCAACCGCCACCACGGAGGCGGTGGATTGGGATTACGTGGCGGTGGTGCTCAATGAGCCATCGGGCGAATGGGTGGTGAAGCGCAGCGTCACCAAGATGAGCGAGGAGCCCTACATCAAGGAAGGGACGGTCATTGACATGGAAAACGGATTGGTGGGGCAGGTGCTGCAATCCATGGAACCGGTTATCGTCGATGCACCGACCGAAGACAAGTTCCGCTTCGAAAGAAAGGAAAACATCCGCGGCAATGGTTCACTGTGCCTTGTCCCGCTGACAACCGCTAACCGTTGTTTCGGTATTATTGTAGCCGAGTACAAGGAAAAACACCAGTACGCGGGGCGGGACCTCGAAATCATCCGGCGCATCGCCGAGATTGTATCCATGGCCCTGGAGGTGCTCTCGCTCAATACCCTTGTGCGACAGCACCTGATGATCGACGAGTCCACGCGCGTGGCCAGCCGCACGTACTTGTTACAACGATTGGACGAAGAGCGGAAGCGATGCGAAGATCACGGGGGCGAGATGTCGTTTTACGTGGTGGCGCTCGACCACGCGGATCAACTTCTGCAGCGTCACGGCCTTGCCGGCATGGAACACATCCTCAAATCCCTGGGTGGCGCCCTTCGTTCGTCGCTTGAATCGTATCACGTGGTGGGAAAGCTTGACCAATCGAGGTTTGGCATTCTCTGCCTGCACACGGGAAGCGAAAACGCCTACCTGGTGGGCGAGAAGTTTCGCACTACTATCGCTTCCACGTCGATTGCGCTCGATGGATCGTCCTTTTCCGTGACGGCCAGCATTGGCTGCTGCGTGTACGCGGAAGGCATGGACAGCGGCCAGATACTGAACGTAGCCCAACAGGTCGTGGACCGGGCGGTTTCGGACGGAGGAAACTGCGTAAAAGTTGTATGACCGACAAGCGATACAGCGAACCAGATATACATGATGCGGCAATGCCGTGATAAATGTCGCCGGAAGAAATTATTCCGGTGGAAGTTCTTGAAGTTTCTCAAAAACGCTGCTTGATTTTCTGATCTTTTCCTTTCAAGTATTTAAAAGAGCAGCGCCTCACCGTGTGCCGGTTGTCGGCGATGCGATGACGCTATTAGCAGGTATCTCATGTATTCAGCGACAAAAGTCATCGGTCTGAAAACATGCAGAGGTATGTCATGATGAATTTCCAAGCACTACGCAATGGATCGGCCCTGGTCTGGATCACTGCGCTTTGGTTCTTGTTTTGGCCGGGACTACTCCAGGCGCAACCAGACGTGACCATTCTTGGCATCGATACGCTCTGGTACCCGGAGGTTCTCGTCAATCTCGAAATAACTTGTGGAGCTGAGAAACGGTTTGATGTCCAGCGACCGCAGTTGTCCCTTGACGAGAACGGTGTGCCGGTTTCAACGTTCATGTTCTACTGCCCACCGCCCGAGGAGGAGTGTTGCCTTTCCGTGGCGCTGGTTCTCGATGCCAGCGGCAGCATCAACGGCCCGATATTCGACAGTGTCAAAGTTGCTGCGGAGACGTTCGTCCGGGGCCTGAACGGCGATTGTGATTATGCCACGGTGGTGGTTTTCCGGGGATACGTCCATACCGTGGTCCCATGGACGAATGACGTTCAGCGTTTGTTGAACGGCATAAAGGGTCTTTTCGCTTTAGGACCGGGAGCGTTGTATGACGGTATCGGCAGGGGGATGGAAGAGCTTATCCACAAGGAGGGATGGGAGTGCCAGGCCGTGGTCGTGATTTCCGACAACGGCTTTGACAATGCCAGCACCCGGTACACCTTGCAATCTTGCATCGATACCGCGCGGGCCAACAAGCTCAGAATTTTTCCCGTGCAGGTAGCGGAGGGGGGCACGGGTAACGACGCGGCGTTTTCCGCGCTTGCTCGCGAGACGGGTGGCATAGCCTACATGGGAATCACCATGTCCGAGCTCAGGGATATCTACAACGATCTGCGGGGCATGATGCGCAGGCATTTCGATTTCTGCGCGATGACGTACTGGCCGGGATGCCCGGATGGAACAACACGAACGGTTACGGTTGAGGTCGGCAGGCCGGATACCTATTGCGGCGGGAACGCGAGGGCGGATTTTACGTACATCGCTCCTTATCGCAAGAACCAGTTGGAAGAAATCCGGCTCAAAACAGACGATATACACGTGACTGCCGCCGACACCGCGCGAGTTGTTGTGCGCATCCCGCGACAATACGACAGCCTTCTGATCGAGGCGAAATACATCGACGTGGTTTTTGACCGGCAGTGCCTGGAATTTCTGAGCGTAGATTTCAGTGAGAGTGCGCTGGAAGACTGTCGCTACAAGGCTGAACTGAATCCCCGGGGCCTTCATCTCGTCTTCGATACAACCGTAGTGGTAACTTCACCGCTTTCGTTGGGGAGGTTCCTGTTTAAACCGCTCGGAAACGCCAGCGCCAGGTGTCGGGTCTCCTTTAACCTTGCCGGACTCCGTACGCCGTGCCGGTTTTTTCAGGAGACAGGCGGCATGGTTGAAATTGTACCCGTCGTGGATATTGACGGAAACGAAGAACGTGGGTTCCACGTCAGCGCATTTCCAAATCCGTTTGGTCCGGGTGCCTGGACGGGGCAGGATGAAATCCAGGTGCGGCTTTCGGTGCCACGGGCATTACGTGCAATGCTCCACCTTTACGATGCCAATGGAAACAAGGTGAAAAAGCTGGTAGAGGGAATCTTCGCAGGAGGTGAACACCTTTTTCGCATTGACGGACGTGGTTTGAACAATGGAGTGTATTTTCTGATTGTCGAAGCCGGAGGATTTCGTAAAATAATACCGGTTGTTTTCATGAAATGACGATACGACGAATATTCAGCAAAATTTCTTGAGGCAATTCAAGTTATCCCGGGGGAAGATCGGTGCCATATCTTCTCGTCGGGAAGAAGTTGCTCTTTTAGTGAGATTTTATTATCTTTTTAAGCTTTATGCGAATAACACCCTGCTAAATAATGATTATGTTGATAGTATGAAAAATCTGAGGAAATTAGTCCGGATTCATATCTGCGTTCATGACCGATTAAGCGCTCTTTCATAATCCTTGGCGTTGTTATAAGTATTGCATGTCCAAAAAACGAAACGGTTTACCGGGGGCGTGACATCTCCGGTTGCGGGAGTTCTGCGAAGTCGGCGCTTTCAAGACGCGACGTCGGAAAAAAGGGAATCCGGAACCATGTATTATCGAATCGCATCATATGGAAAGTACGAGTCGAACACCCCGGGGTCTTTC
>JAJRXL010000233.1 GCA_024276335.1 Bacteroidota bacterium | reverse complement strand
GGCATGCAGAGTGTTTGGTCATGCAGACTCCTCTTCGCTGTGAGCCCGTTCCTTGGCCTTGAGGTTGCGATCGACTCCTGCGCGAAGTTCTTTCGATACCTTAAAGATCGGCACGTAGTGTTCCTCGACGAACACTTCCTCGCCCGTGCGGGGATTGCGCGCAACGCGGGCTTTGCGTTTCTTGATCTTGAAACTGCCGAAGCCCCTGATCTCGATGCTGTACCCTTCCTTCAAGGCCTCACTGACGGTAGCCAGGAAACCGTCCACCACGGCTTCCGTTTCGACTTTTGTCAGGCCGGTTGCCGATGCAATGTTGTCCACGATATCTGCTTTCGTCAATGTCGTATCTCCTGCTTCTGGTTAGTTCAATACATCAGTCTGTACTGAATGTCAAAGGTTGGTGCCAGGGACGATCCGATTTCTTGTAACTCTGACGCGTTGACGCCGGTGAGTTCCTCGAGAAAGGAAAGACGGCGTCGTTTGCGGATGATCCGCGGCTCGCCCGTAATTTCTCCAAGGCGTGCGGCGAGGGCGATGGCGTCCTCGTACGTGCCCAGGCTGTCCACCAACCCGATGGTAACCGCTTGCGACCCCGTGTACACGCGGCCGTCGGCAATGCGACGCACGGAATCTTCGACGATGCCGCGTTCACGGACGACCGCTTTTACAAACTGGCTATACACTTCATTGATGGTGCGCTGCCAGTATTCCTTCTCGGCCTCGGTCATCCTGCGCCACGGGTTGCCGAGATCCTTGAATTTTCCGGATTTGATCGTGGTCTGGCTGACACCGATTTTCTTCATCAAGTCCCGGGTGTTTATGAATTGGGAAACCACCCCGATGGAACCGGTGATCGTTCCCGGGTTGGCAAGTATTTTTGTGCCGCCCAGGGCAACGTAATATCCACCGCTTGCTGCAACGGAGCTCATGGATACGACGACGGGTTTTACCGCGCGAGTCTTTCGCAGTTCCTCGTACATCTCCTGCGAGGGAGCCACCGCGCCGCCGGGCGAGTTGATTCGTACGACGATGGCTTTGACCGATGAACGCTTGCGATAGCGCTTGCACAGGGACACGAACTTGCCCGAGCTCGTGATCGGGGTCAAGAGTTCAATAACGGCAACGGCGCCAGAGCCGCTGCCCGAGATCTCCTCGTCCTCGTCAAACGCGCCTCGGAAGCTTCCGGAAATCGCGGCGGTGAACATGAAGATCGCCACGGCGAAAACGAGAATCGCCATTCCCAGAAATCCCGCAAATATGCCCAGTATCCACTTGGTTGAATTACTCATTCGTTTCCTTTTCGTCCGTAACTTATTACGGATAAGCAAGTTACAGAAATGAAATCATAAAGTCAACGAAAAACGGCGGTTCGCGTGTATTTCATGAATTTCTTCTTGAAATATATTGTTATAATTCAAGAGCGTTCTTACATTTTTACAGCAGCATGTAGTAATTAATACAAGAGAGCACGATGCGATTTTTTCCATATTTAGTTTCTGTTTTGATTTTCTCTTTCGTTCTTGGTCTCGGCGCTGAAGCGGCCGGCGGAGAACCCGGTCGCGTGCGGTTGCCGTCCGAAGGGTATCGCGTGGAGTACGAAGTTTTTCTTCAACGAGCCCAGGCTCGCGGGGAGGGGCTTTCGCTGTGGAAACGGTTCCAGGAAGAACACGGCTCCTGGAACGCCATGTGGAACCCGCTCATCCTGAACCCGCACCGGGCCTGGGGAGAAGGATACCAGATCCCCGGTTACACCCTTATCAATAAACACAACGCGGAAGCGGCGGCGCGTACGTTTCTTCGCACTTTCCGCGAGTTGCTTCGCTGTGACCCGGACCAGCTGGCGCCGACCAGCATCTCCACTTACGGTGGAAAATGGCTCGTCCATTTCCAGCAACGGTACAAGGGACTGCCGGTCCTGTTTTCCGAGGTTATCGTGCACATGACGAAGCGGGGGAGGGTATATCTCTTCGGCTCCGATTTCCGGCCCAGGATCGACCTCGACGTCAATCCGACCTTTGCGCCCGCTCACGCCGTGGTCATGGCGTTCAATGGCTTGGGCGTGCAACCCAACGTCGCCCTCGCGAGTGGAGGCGAGCTCGCGGTCATGCCGGTGACATCCGAGGAAGGGGAAACCGTCCATCTTGTGTACCATTTTTTCGTGAACCAGGACGACCTGCACAAGTGGGAAACGTGGGTGGACGCACACACGGGTGAAATCCTGTGGCGTTACAACATCGTCATGGATGGCATCGGGGGCAAGGTGACGGGCAATGTGCACTCCCAGAAAGTGACCGACACCGAGGTCTCCAAGGAAATGCCGCACGTGCAGGTCAAGGTGGGAACAGCAACCGTGTACACCGATTCGTCGGGAAATTACAGTGCCAACGTCACTGCGTCGTCCACCGTCACGGCCCGGCTTCGGGGAAAATATGCCAATGTTCTCCGGCAGGATGCGCCCAGCGCCTCGTTTTCAACCACGGCCGGCAACGGCTCCACGGTGAATATCGTCTGGGACAATTCCAACAGCCACAGCGCCGAGCGCAATGCGTACTATCATATGAATGTCGCGCATGACTACGTGACCTCGCTGGATCCGCAGGTGACGGGGTTGAATTACCAGATGCGTTGCAAGGTCAACGTGAACAACATCTGCAACGCCTTCTGGGACGGGAGCGGCGTAAATTTCTTCCGCTCCGGAAAGGTCGGCGGGCGTACGTGCGCCAACACCGGGGAAATGCCCGACGTGATTTACCACGAGTACGGGCACGGCGTCAACACCAAGGTTTACATCCAGTTCGGCAGCCCCCAGGGCATGAGGAACGGCGCGCTCCAGGAAGGGATGGCCGATGTGTTTGCCGCCTTCATCCAGGATAACAGCGTGATAGGGAAAGGCTTCTTCGGTCCGGGGACGTCCATGCGCGACATCAACAACACGCGAAAATACCCGGACGACGTGACGGGCAGGGTCCACGACGACGGGCTTATCATCGGCGGGGCGTTCTGGGACACCCGGAAGCGCATCGGGCTGGACCGGGCGGAATACGTGGCGCAGTTCGCAAAGCATTCGGTGCCCGACGACAACAACCTGGGTCGTGCCTTTGCAGAATACTTCATCGCCACGCTGGAGGCGGATGACAACGACGGCAACCTGGCGAACGGCACGCCGAACTCGGCCAAGATCGCGGAGGCGTTTGCCATACACGGCATCCCGGCCTCGGTCCTTACCATCACGCACACGCCGCTTTCGGACAGCCCCGCGAACACGCCCATTCCTGTGTCGGCGGAAGTGAAATCGGGGTGGAACGAGATCAAGGTTGCGAAAGTGCGCGTGTACTACTCCACCGGCACCGTGTACACGGCGGTCGAGCTGTCCCATACCGGGGGCAACACGTGGTCGGGCAACATCCCGGGATTGCCCGCCGGGTCGTTCGTCGATTACTACATCGAGGCCCAGGAGACCTGGGGCAGCACGTTGGCATACCCGGCGGGCGCACCCGCGAACCACCTCTCCTTCCTGGTCGGATTCCAGCAGGCGTTCCTCCACGATTTCGAATCGGACCAGAGTTGGAAAGGAGGCGTCCAGGGCGATGACGCGCTGACCGGCAGGTGGATCCGCGACGTTCCCGTTCCGACGTTCGTTTCGACGCAACCCGTTCAGCCGGGGGCCGATCATACCGCGAGCGGAAACAAGTGCTACGTCACCGGCAACGGCACGCCCGGCGGACAGCCCGGTGAAAACGACGTGGATGAAGGAAAAACGACGCTCGAATCTCCCGTGTTCAATGCTTCCAATTACAACGTCCCGGTAATCCGTTACTGGCGCTGGTTCTCCAACGACCTGGGGGCGGCGCCCGGTAATGATCCCTGGGTCGTGCAGATTTCATCCGACGGCGGCTCGAACTGGGTCGATCTCGAGAACACCAAGGCGGCGATGAACGCGTGGACGCCCCACACGTTCCGGATAGCCGACTACGTAACTCCCACAGCCACCATGAAGCTCCGGTTCATCGCGCGCGACGAGGATCCGCAATCTCTGGTGGAAGCGGCGGTAGACGACGTCGAGCTGTTGTACGTGACGATCGTGCCGGTGGAGCTGGAATCCTTCAGCGCGCTGCGCTCCGGGAACGGCGCGCTCTTGCGCTGGATAACGGCGTCGGAAACGAACAATTTCGGGTTCGAAGTCCAGTACCGTCTTCCCGACGGTGACTGGCAGCCGGCAGGTTTCGTTCCCGGCGCCGGGACGACAACCGAGCCTCGTCACTACGCGTACACGATTCCGTATTCTCCTGCCGGGGACTTCCTGGTGCGCCTGAAGCAGATCGACTTCGATGGAGCCTACGAGCTGCTGCCGGAGCGGCTTGTTCCGGCCTCCGGCACGCGGACAAAACTGCTACCCGGGTATCCGAACCCCGTGACGGGCGGAGAAAATACCGTGACAATACGGTATTTTCTTGTGAACCCGGGCATCGTTCGTATTGAAATCGTGGATTTACTGGGCAGAACGCGTAAAATTGCGCTGGATGGTCAGGTCGCCGGTGGATACCACGATTTACCGGTCAATCTTACCGGGTTGTCTTCGGGAACGTACTTGGTGAGAATGTCCACTCGAAACGGTGTTTTTCAACAAATCCTGGAGATACTCAAGTAAATTCCAGTGTTGATCTCTAACAGGGCGGCCGGTTGGCCGCCTTTTTTGTTGAAATATTTTCCATGCCGCTCCGGTTGGCTTGAAATTATTGCAACGCGAGAAACGCCGTTTATTCACCTTATCCTTTCAAGACGGCTTGAAATCGCCTTTTTTTTTGAATATGTGTTGTGGCGTAGTAATTGATGATTTAGGACAGGTATATGAAAACGAAGAATAAATACAGGTAGATTTCATGCTGCAACCTTCAGAAACACCGAATTTGCATGACCTGCAAACGGAAAAAATAAAAGCGTTCGGGGCGACTTCGATCGAAGAATTACGAAAGATCATCAAGTCGGCGAGGGAATCGGAGAACCACGAGCTGAAGCGTCGCAATACGCTGTTCCTGGCCTCCTTGCGGGCGAGCTGTGTCGATCCGGTCGAGATCATACAGGAATCGCCGCTCATGCAGCACGTGGCGGGAATTGCCCGGCGCGTTGCACAGAGTAACGAGCCAGTGTTGATCCTGGGCGAGAAAGGAACGGGCAAGTCGAAACTCGCAAAATATATTTTCCAGATGAGCGACCGCAAGGACAGGATCTTTATCGAATACAATTGCAGCCTTACCGATGAAATTCAGAACGCCATCGGGATTTTCGGGCGGGCGGCCACCTCTGCCAACAATTTCCACCGGGTGTACGGCGTGTTGGAAACCGCGCACCACGCGACCCTGGTGCTGAAAAGCATCGACGCCCTGTCCTATCTCCTCCAACTCCAGCTCCTGGATTATATCCAGACAGGGAGCTTCATTAATATCGAGGGTAAGATCCCTCACACGAGTTTTATCCGCCTGCACCTGACCGCCTCCGTCACGCCGGAGCAGCTGGAAGAGAGCGGCGTGCTGCACCGCCAACTTTGGAACCGCCTGCGCGACAACGTTATCGTCCTGCCCCGCCTCGTCGAGCGCATGCAGGATATTCCCGGGTTGGTTGGTTTATTCTACCGCCACCGGCTCCAGGGCCAACATGTTTCGCCGTTGAACGACGACATCATTGCGCTCCTGCAGAGCTATACCTGGCCCGGGAACGTGCGCGAACTCTACCTCGTGCTCGACCGCGCGCTCATGCTGTCGCAGGAGGAGAAAATAAAGCCGGATGTTCTCCAACGTGTTCTCGGTGAACACATCGATCGAACGAAATCCGTGGAGGATATCCATCTCGAGGATATCTATAAAACCGCGGGTACGAACTTGAAAAACCTCAAGACCGAGCACATCCGCTCGGTGTTGAGAAGCGTGGGGTGGGACAAGAAGAAAGCGGCGAAAATCCTGGGCGTTACCACCCGTACGCTGACCGAGAAGATAAAGGAATTCCACGCCCAGCACCCGGAAGACATGCCGGAAATTCGTGACTGAGTATCAGTGCTTCGGTTTGCGGAACGCGAGCCGGAGCGGTTTCCCGTCGCACGAGGGGACGTCTATTCCCAGGAGTTTGCCTACCGTCGGTGCCAGCGAGCTGATGCCCGTCGCGCCGCGGTAGGTTCCTCGCTTCAACCTCGGTGAGAAAAATATGAGCGGGACGTGGGCGTCGTACTCGTACGGGCTGCCGTGGCCGGTTCCGACGTTTTCGTTCCCATACGTAAATACCCATCCTTTTCTCTGCACGACGTAGTAATCGCCGCTGCGCTCGGGATTGAACATCAGCCGCACGGCGCGGTTCCTCTTTGTCGGCCGTTGCAGGTCGGTGCGGGAGTACACGGCGGCGATGCCCCGTATGCCGAGCATCGCATGGCGGAAGACCTTCTCGAATTCCGGCAGGGAGAGTCCTTTCTGAACCAGCACGCGGCGGTCCAGGTAGAAATGCGGAAACGAGACGGCTCTGAACCAGCGTTTGCCGCGCGGCGGCGCGCCGAACGCGCTGTCCAGCGCAAGGGTGACCCGTTTGAACTCGGTGGAAAAAATGCGGCCCGCTTTCCGCCCGCGTTTCTGCTCATGCTCCGGTATCGGCGCTACCCCGTGATCCGCGGTCAACACGACCAGGCAGTTCGACAGGCCCACCGTGCGCTGGAGGAACGTCAGCAGGGCGGCGAGGTCGCGGTCGGTGCGGATGCAGGCGTCCATGATCTCGCGGCTGTCGGGGCCCCAGGTATGCCCGATGTAATCGATGCTGGAAAATGAGATCATGAGGAGGTCGGTATATCCCCGCGCGCCGAGTTTCTCGGTGAGCACGGCCATCTCCGCCGCTTTGAGGAGCACTTGGTTGGAAAACGGTGTGAACCGGAAGGCGCTGTAGAATTCCGGTCCCGGTTGGCTCAGACCCGCGGTCAACGAGTGGGGAAACGTCCTGCCGATCCCGTACGGGCTTCCTTCGTATACGACGTCATCGGCGTCGCATACGGAGTACTTTTTCTCCGGCAGCAGGTAATCCCAGTCCTTTCCGAAAAACGCGTCGGGAACGCGCATGGCGTTCAGCGCCTGGACCCACACGGGCACCTTGGCCATGTAGTAACTGGAGGTGATGAGTCTGCCGGTGCGGGAGGAGTACCAGAACACCTCGTCGGGTTTCTTGCCCCCCATGAGAATGGCGGCTCGGTCCTTGATGGAAAGGCTGACCACGCGCGATTCGGGGCTGGCCGACTTGAGGTAATCCCCCAACCCGGGCACCAGGAGGTTGGCGGGCGAGCGCTGCCCCTCCCTGGCCATGCCTTCGCTGCCCACGAGCCTGGCGTTCGGATCCAGGACGCAGTACACCGAGCGCTTCTTTTTCAAATCGTACCACGAGTTGCCCACGATGCCGGATTTCCCGGCATAACACCCGGTGGAGATCGCGGCGTGTCCGGGAGCGGTGCTGGTGTTGGCGTGCTCGAAGCGCGCGTTCGTGAACCAGGCTCCCCGGCGCATGAGGAGCTTGAAACCGGAATCGCTGTAGAACCTGGCGAAACGAGTCAGGTAGTCGGCCCGGAACTGGTCGATGCTGATAACGACGACGAGCTTGACGCCGTTGCGCTCCTGCTGGGCGGAAAGAACCCCGGCCCAGATGAAAATCGTAAGCAAAAGGACAATGATCCGTCGGGAGGAAGAATGCGTATTCATGGCGGGTACCTGCTGTGAGTTTCGGGATCGATGTGGTCTCTCTTCAGCGTAAATATACTCATTCGCACGCATTTCCGAATCAGCGCCTGTAATCTCGTCCCTGCCTTGCTATGCTTCTTTCTGAAAAAATCGTAGCTTGGCGTGAAAGAATCCACTGATGATCACAATCAGGTTTCAGCTCATGACAAAAGCCATACTTCTTTTCACCGGCGCAGCGCTCCTGGTTGCGGGCGGCGGATCGAGCCTGCTCCGGGGCGAAGCGGAACAGGCGCCTTTCGTCGTTCTGCTCGGCGTAGCGCAGGACGGCGGGTACCCACAGGCGGGGTGCCGGAAGGAATGCTGCGCTTCGGCCTGGCAAAATCCCGCCCGGAAGCGGCACGTCGTCAGTCTCGCCGTGGTGGATCCGGGAACCGGGCAGCGCTGGCTGATCGACGCCACCCCGGATTTTCGCGAGCAGCTTCGTATGCTGGATGAGATAACGGGAACCGGCGTGTCAACGCGAGTCATCGACGGCATTTTTCTCAGCCACGCCCACATCGGGCACTACCTGGGCCTGACCCAACTGGGGCGGGAGGTCATGGGATCGCGCGAAACGCCCGTGTACACCATGCCTAGGATGAAAACCTACCTGGAAACCAACGGCCCCTGGGACCAGCTCGTGCGGCTGGGCAATATCGCGTTGCGCTCCCTCGCCGATGGAAAGTCGATACGTCTGAACGAGCGCTTGAGCGTCACACCGATCCTGGTGCCCCACCGGGACGAGTACACGGAAACGGTCGGCTTCAGGATAGACGGGCCCGGCCGCTCCGTGCTCTACATCACCGACATCGACAAGTGGGAGCGCTGGGAGACGCGCATCGAGGACGAAATCGCGAGGGTGGACGCGGCTTTTCTAGACGGCACGTTCTACGACATCGACGAGCTTCCCGGGCGGGACATGTCCGACATCCCGCATCCCTTCATCGTGGAAAGTATGGAGCGGTTCGCTGGCTTGCCCGAAAAAGAGCGGGCGAAGATACGCTTCCTGCATTTCAACCACACCAACCCGACGCTGGATGAGACCAGCCCGCAAGCCAAGGAAATCACCAGCGCGGGATTCAGAATCGCAGTGGAAGGAGAGAAGATCTCTTTGTGAAGTTGCCTTTTGCGGGAAAGGGGAAAAGCGATTCTAGATTCTAAATCTCAAATCAGTAGTGTCCGGTAAAAATTGAATAAGGCATGGTCCGTTCTTTATACTTGTAGACGAAAGAAGTCATAAAACCCTTACTCTACAAGGAGGAACAGACCATGCACAAAGTCGGAACGATTTTTTCGGAACTGTTGAAACTTTGTCCGAGATACAAATTTGAAAAGGCGGTGGAAGAGTACCAGAGCGACCGCTACGTAAAGAACTTCACCACCTGGAACCAATATATAACAATGTTGTACGCTCAAATCAAGCACAAGGACAGCTTGAGAGACATAGAGACGGGGCTTCACGCTCGTGTCTCGTCGTGGTATCATTTTGGACTGCGGTCGGTGCATCGTTCAACGCTTGCAGATGCGAACACCAAGCGGGATTATCGCGTGTTCGTGAAGATGTTCGAGGAGCTTCTCGCCAGGTGCAGAGCTCACACGCCGGAACACCGGTTTCATTTCAAAAACGAACTCTATACCATCGATGCCACCACGATAGACCTTTGCTTGACCGTCTTTCCGTGGGCAAGGTTCCGGAAGGCCAAAGGGGCGATCAAGATGCACTGTCTCTATGATCACTCGGGTGCCCTGCCTTCATTTCTGGTTGTTTCCGACGGCAAGAAGCACGAGGTGCGCGCGGTCAAGGAGAATCCTTTTCCCCTATCACCGGACAGCATCATCTCCATTGACAAGGCGTATATAGACTATAAATGGCTGTATTCATTGGATGAACAGAGGATATGGTTTGTCACGCGGGCCAAAATCAACACCGATTATGCGGTTACCGGACAGCATACCGTACCCCGAGGAAACGTGCTCAGCGATGAACGAATTGCGCTGAAAGGGCCGCTTACAAAAAAACGGTATCCGAAAGAGCTACGGCGTATCCGGTTCTACGATGAGGAAAACAAGAAGGTATTGACGTTTCTGACAAACAATTTCAGGTTCTCACCGAATACGATTGCCGCGATCTACAAATCGCGCTGGCAGATTGAACTGTTCTTCAAGTGGATCAAGAAGAACCTCAAAATCAAATCGTTTCTCGGAACCAGTAAGAACGCGGTGATGACGCAAATCTGGATTGCGATGACATATTACTTGCTTCTTGCTTACATCAAATTCCAGACGAAATACCGGCATACGTTGCTTCAATTGAGCCGCGTTATACGGGAAATGCTCTTCGAGCGGAAAAATCTCATCGATATCCTCACGCTCAGACCCGAACGCCTTGTATCCCTCAGAGGAGAACCCCTATAATTGGACTTACTTTAACCGGACAGTACTGATGCCGGATGCTGAATTATTTTAGAATTCCGGTACTTCAAATCACACGTTCCACTAAGAGTTGTAGGAGGGGTTTCCTAACCCCGAATTAAGGAATTATCGAATTGACGGATCAGACGACAGACCACGGACGACGTGTCATTGCGAAGCAATCTCTGAGCCCACGGATTCATACGTGGGATGTGTTTCGTCACGTACGATTATCGTAACCGTTTCAACGGTTTCGCGGATAGATTACTTTAACCACAAAGAACGCAATCGAGAATCGAAAATCCAAAATCTCCCCTTCACCTTGTCTCCCGGTCCCCTTGTCTCCTTGTTTTCTTGTCTTCTTCTCTCAAGCCATCCGCTCTCAAGAAGCGTAAAATTCCAAATTTCAATTTTCAAATTTGGGATTCTCCCTTGTCTCAACCATCAGCCCTTAAGAAACACCAATCTCAAGGTATAAATCCATGTCACATTGTCCGTACCCTTCGTTTCCTGTTTCCACGAAGCAGGGATAAGCTCCCGCCTTATCGTCTCTCCAAAACCGTCGACGCATCCCCCTCGAAACCCTCATTGTAATAATTTCATAAAAAAACATGTATTCTTTGTCTCACGCAATATTTATCGCCGAATACGGCATGGATTCAACATGTGTATTTATTTTTTGACTCGTTTTGTTCATTTTAGGGGTCAAAATTGTCGTGGTTCCCGCAGCCGAATTGTCGTGGTTTCCGTACAACAAACCTCTTGACAAGTTTGTATATTACTCTCAGTACATCGCTCGGACAG
>JAJRXL010000232.1 GCA_024276335.1 Bacteroidota bacterium | reverse complement strand
GGGAAACATTGTGTAATACCGAAGGGAATTCTATATTTTATATCTGTGAGGAGCAAGGATAGAACGTGGGTTTGGATTTCGGGTATTGTCCTGGTAATGGGGAGCGTGGTAGTATGCTCCGTGAATCCGTCTTACCGGTACTTCCCGCCTTTGGTATGGTTCGGCGACCTTGGATACGCGGTCATGTGGGCGCTGGCCCACGTCTTTCTTTACGCCGTCCTTTCCTATTGCGCATTTCGATGGCTTCAAACGTACGTTAAGGAGCCCCACGCATTTTCGGTTGTTGTCGGAACCTCGCTTGCCATCCTGGTAATTTCTTTCATTGTTGAAATCATCCAAAGCCTTGCCCGCAGTCGATATCTCACCCTCGAGTCACTTCCTATTGATTTTATGGGCGTGACTGTAGGATACATCGTGTTCTATTTTCAACGTCTTCAATATGAACGACGGCGGCTGTACATCGAGTCGCTCATGTGGGAGGAAGAGGAGGAACCGTTTACTCCGGAGGATGAGTTGCGAGCAATCCGTTCGAAGGACGCCGATGTGATACCGGAGGAAGATTAACTTCGGGGCGAGATAACGGCCAGGAAAAAGGCTGGAGGACGCACCGCACGTTTCATCCGCATGTTGAAAAAGGCGTGTACGGTGTATCCCGTGGTAAGAAGCTCATCATCGTCATCAGTGACGCGGTAATCGATTTTCAAAGTCGATCGGGGGAGTTCTTCGATCCGGCTTTCAATCGTAAGAAGCTGGTCATACACGGCGGGTTTTTTGAACTCCGCGTGAGACGCAACGAGGGGCAGGGTAACACCCAGTTTTTCCATCTCGTCGTAAGACAACCCACGTTCACGAAGCAACTCTGTTCTGGCGATTTCAAAATACTCGTAGTACTTCGAATTGTGGACGATGCGCATCGGGTCGGTCTCGGAATAACGCACACGGATGGTAGTACGGTGCACGAGGACACTCACGGTTATTCCTCGTAATAGCCGATAGAGGAAAATTTCTTGATGCGGTCCTTGACACGCTTGTCGGGCGTGGACTTGAGCAAATCCTCCAGTTCTTCCAGGAGCGTGTTCTTGAGTATGAAGGCGGCCTCGGCGGGGTTGCGATGCGCTCCTCCCCGCGGTTCCTCGATGATCCGGTCGATAACGCCGAGCTCCAACAAGTCTTCGCCGGTCAGCTTCAGCGCTTCCGCGGCCTGTTCCTTGTATTCCCAGCTTCGCCAAAGGATGCTTGAACATGACTCGGGGGCAATGACGGAATACCAGGTGTTCTCCATCATGAGGATGCGGTCGCCGATGCCGATACCCAGCGCTCCCCCCGAGGCGCCCTCCCCGATAATAGTGACAATAATAGGGACGCGCAGCCTGCACATTTCGAACAGGTTCCGCGCGATCGATTCCGCCTGTCCCCGCTCCTCGGCGCCGATCCCGGGATAGGCCCCGGGGGTGTCGATCAAGGTTATGACCGGCTTGTCGAACTTTTCCGCCATTTTCATCAGGCGCAACGCCTTCCGGTAGCCCTCCGGGTTTGCCATGCCGAAGTTCCGGTAGAGGTTGGACTTCGTGTCCCTCCCTTTCTGGTGGCCGATAAACATGATCGTCTTGCCGTCGAGCTGTCCGAACCCGCCCACGATGGCGTGATCGTCGCCGAAATGCCGGTCGCCGTGGAGTTCGATAAAATCCGTTTCCATCATTTCCAGGTAGTCCATTGTCAAGGGGCGGTCCGGGTGCCGTGCGAGTTGGACGCGTTGCCAGCGGGAGAGGCCGGAGAAAATTGATTTCCGTAAATCATTCACTCGTCGCTCGAGGGCTTCGATCTCGTTCGAAATGTCGAGATCGCTGGACATCGAGCGCATCTCCTCGATCTTTTTCTCCAGCTCGATAATGGGTTTTTCGAATTCAAGTATTGTCTTCGCCATTGTTTCGTTTTACTTCCTTGCGTTTTGGTGGTGTCCGTAGGAAAGAAATGATCGAACGGACCAGTATTTCGAAATCGAGAAATAACGTATGGTTGCGTGCGTACTGGACATCCAGGTGCTCGCGTTCTTCGTCTGAGAGGGCGGGCTCCTGGAGTTCGGCCAGGCCGGTCAAGCCCGGTTTGCCGAGGTACAGGTTTTGCGCCGCTTCTGATTTCACCGCGCGCCCGACGAGGGAGCGCCTTCCCAGAACCACGTCGGGTAAGCCGCATACGAACGTGCGCAGGCGACTCGAACGTGACCTGGAACTGAAAATATAGACAAAGGGAAAGACGAATAGCAACCCGGGTACGGCAATGACAAGGTCGAAAAGGCGTTTGCCCGCCCGGTGTGAAAGGCGTTCCAGGTTGTACTCGATGTCCACCATGGGCAAAGTCCCGAGTTCGTCTATTCCCGCCTTGCCAACAATGTACTCCATGTTTTGCGCCACCATGCGGTAGTGAACAGGTATGCCCCGCGTGCGGCTGATGATGGAGAGAATTTCCGCGTACCGCAAAACACCCGGACAGAAAATGACGTCGTGGATGCCGTTTTCGTTGATGATCTTGCCGATGTTGTCGATGCTACCCAGGATCGGCACGCCCTCAAATGATTCACCGATTCGTCGCATGGAAGTATCGATGATTCCCATCAAGTGATAGCCGCCCGTATGAGCTGTGCGCAACTTCTTGATAATGTCGGGCGTCAGTTCGTTTATCCCGACCAGAAGTGTCGGGCGCCCACCGAAAGGAGAGGAACGCCCGGTGGCAGAAATGAGCTGGCGGAGCAGTCTCCAACCGGGAATGCCCACGAGGGAAATCAGGGCGGCGATGAGCACCACCCCGCGGCTGAAGGCGAAATCCTTGAAGAAAAAAACGATGGAGGAGATAATGATAAACGAGAACAGGACGCCGAGCACGGAACGCGATACGGGGTAGTCGAACTTCGTGTATGCCCCCGCAAAGAACAGTGCGCTGAAACTGATGACCACGCCCGCGATATAGATCGTGGGATAAGCATACGAGGGGAAAGACGGGAGGGTACCGAACCGGATGAGTTCCCCCAGCACCAGCGACAGGCATACGATGATCATATCAATCAGGACCGGCCATACACGCCGGGTTGCCTGCTGCCAGCGGCTGAGAACGCTGCGCAGAAAAATACCGAAGTTGATAAACATGGTGCCCGGCTTGCCCAGCTTGAGGTTCTTTTTC
>JAJRXL010000231.1 GCA_024276335.1 Bacteroidota bacterium | reverse complement strand
GGCGTGCGTCCCCGAGGCACGGATCATCATGCTGACCATGTACGAACCCTCGCTGTACCGTGAACAGGCGTTCAACGCCGGGGCCAGCATTTACATCATGAAGGACCAAATATACAACGAGTTGCCGAAAGCGGTAGCCCGCTGCCTCACGCCAGGAAGAGAGAGTAATGATTCCGGGCGGACGTATTGCCAGGATGGGCTGTCGCGGTGAACAACCGTGCGCCCGCAGAAATGCTGGTGCAGACACACGGAAAAGCGCAGGCGGCGTCGTGACAATCGACGCCATGTCCAAAGGAAACGGTGCCATAACACCGCACTGAAGGTTCCCCCATAATCAACCCTCCCCAAGATCGATAACGCAGGTGGGGATGTGGTACGAAACGGGTCGGGTCGTTTTACCCCGGCCCGTTTTCGTGGGGGGGGAAGGCACCGCTGCTTCCCCCGTACTCCTCGTTTTTCTGGGGGGCATTCTTTTCCTATGCGCTCACACCTTTCTTGCAGATTCATCACGGATTTTGTACATTTATAAGCTTATTCCTGATTCTATGGAATGAATTTATTGGTTATGTATGTTTGAAAATCTGTCAGATAAGCTCGATGGCGCGCTGAAGCGGCTGCGCGGCCAGCATCGCATCACGGAGGAAAACGTTTCCGATACCTTGCGTGAAGTGCGGCGCGCATTGCTCGACGCCGACGTCCATCTCGCCGTGGTGAAGGAATTCATCGAGTCGGTGAAGGCCAAGGCGCTGGGAGAAACGGTAGTGAAAAGCGTTTCGCCCGGCGAGCAGATGGTCAAGATCCTGCACGATGAGCTCATGGCTCTCATGGGTTCCGAGCAAAGCGACCTCCTCCTCGGCAACCGGATACCGGCGGTCGTTCTCGTGGCCGGGTTGCAGGGCTCGGGCAAGACCACCTTTTGCGCCAAGCTTGCGCGCCACTTGAAATCGAAGGGACGTCGGCCCATGCTCGTCGCCGCCGACGTGTACCGCCCCGCCGCTATTGACCAACTCAAACTCCTGGCCGGGGAACTTAACGTGCCCGTCTATTCCGGCGACGAGAAAAACCCGGTGGAAATCGCCCGCGAGTCCATCGACGCCGCGCGCCGGTTGATGGCGGACACGGTGATCATCGACACGGCAGGGCGCCTGTCCATCGACGAGGAAATGATGCGGGAGGTGGAGAACATCAAGAAGGCCGTGAAGCCGGATGAGACCCTGTTCGTCGTCGACGCCATGACCGGGCAGGACGCCGTCAACACCGCCCGCGCCTTCCACGATCGCCTCGACTACGAGGGCGTCGTGCTGACCAAGCTGGACGGCGACACCCGCGGAGGAGCGGCGCTGTCCATTCGCCAGGTGGTGAACAAGCCCATCAAGTTCGCGGGCGTCGGGGAGAAGCTCGACGCGCTGGAGCCCTTCCACCCCGACCGCATCGCTTCCCGGATCCTGGGCATGGGCGACATCGTGACGTTGGTCGAAAAAGCCCAGGAGCAGATCGACGAGGAAGAAGCCCTCCGGCTCGAGCGGAAGATGCGCAAGAACCAATTTACACTGGAGGATTTCTACAACCAGATCCAGCAGATCAAGAAAATGGGTCCGCTCTCGTCGGTGCTGGAGATGATTCCCGGCATGGGCAAGGCGATGCGGGGCGCGGACGTCAGCGACGACGCCTTCAAGCACATCGAGGCCATCATCCAGTCCATGACCCCGGAAGAGCGGGAGACTCCCGCCATCATCAATGCCAGCCGCCGCCGTCGCATTGCCATGGGCAGCGGCACCACCGTGCAGGACGTGAACCGGCTGTTGAAACAATTCAATGAAATGAAGAAGCTGATGAAGCGCGTAACCCGGGGCGGCATGAAGAACTTCATGCAGGACATGCGCGCGCAGCGTCTGGGTTAATTCGAAATGAAAGACTATTCAAATTTCAATTTTTTGGAGGATAATTCGTGGTAAAACTGAGATTGCAACGCAGAGGCAGAAGGAACCTTCCAATGTACAAGATCGTCGCGGCAGACGTACGCGCCCCCCGCGACGGCAAGTTCATCGAAGCGATCGGGCATTACAACCCCCTGACCAATCCCCGCACGCTGGTCGTGGACGAAGAGCGCGCGTTGTATTGGCTGAAGGTCGGCGCGAAGCCCACGGATACCGTGCGCGACCTGCTGAGCCAGGCAGGCGTGCTGTATCGTCTGCACCTCGAGCGCAAGGGCAAGTCCGAGGAAGAGATCCGGCAGTTGCTGACCGAATGGAAGCAGCAGAAGGAAGAGTCTCTTGTCTCGAAGGTTAACAAGAAGCAGTTGCGCAAGGAGCGGAAAAAAGCCGAAGCCGCCAAGCAGGATTCCGCCGAAGCCGAAGCTGCGTCCGAGGCTCCTGAAGCCGCTGCCGAAACCGCCGAACCTGAAACGGCGAACGAGTCCGCCTGAGCGCGTCGCTCGTTGCACCGTCGGAAACCCGTCATTGTCAAACGTTACGTTCCGGATACCGCATGAAGGAAGAACAAGAGCTGTGTCAGATCGGTCGTGTCTTGCGCCCGCACGGCATCCGGGGCGAGGTCAAGGTCCAGGTCTTCAGTGATCGATCGGACCGCTTCGGGATGCTCGACCACGTGTACGTGCTCAACGGCGAGAACACTCCCCGCAAACTGAAAATCCTCTCCGCGCGGAACCAGGGCGCGCTTGCGCTGCTCACGTTTGCGGAAGTATCCGACCGCGATGCGGCGGAGGCGCTGAAAGGACAGACGTTGTTCATCGAGGACGACCAGATGCTTCCCGCGCCCGAAGGCAAGCACTACATTCACGAGCTCATCGGCATGGAAGTCCGCACCGACGGCGGGCGGTTCTCGGGAACCCTGACCGACGTGCTGGCCCTGCCTGCACACAACGTGTACGTCGTGGAAGTCGGAGACCGGGAGGTGCTCATTCCCGCCGTGCCGGAGTTCATCCTGTCCGTTGACACGGAAAAGAGGCGCGTTACCGTCCGGGAAATGCCGGGATTGTTTGACGAGGAAGAATGAGAATCGATATCGTAACCGGATTTCCGGGGCTCCTGGAGAGTCCCCTGGGCGAGAGCATGATTGCCCGCGCCCGCACGAGTGGCGCGGTGGACATCGTGGTGCACGATCTCCGCGACTACACGCGCGATCGTCACCGCACCATCGACGATACGCCGTACGGTGGAGGAGCGGGAATGATTCTCAAGCCGGAGCCGGTGTTCGAGTGCGTCGAGCGCCTGCAAGCGGAACGCACGTACGACGAGATCATCCTGACCACGCCGGCGGGGAAGGTGTTCAACCAGGAACTCGCCAACGGCCTTTCCCTGAAAGACAACCTTCTCATCCTCTGCGGGCATTACAAGGGGGTGGACGAGCGCATCCGGCAGGCCCTCGTAACCCTCGAAATCTCCATCGGTGATTACGTGCTGACGGGGGGGGAACTGGCGGCGGCGGTCATAACGGACGCCGTGGTGCGCTTGCTCCCCGGCGTGGTCGGCGACGGAGAATCGCTCTTGACCGACTCGTTCCAGGATGGATTGCTCGACTGCCCGTACTACACGCGCCCGCCGGAGTACCGGGGCATGAAAGTGCCCGAAGTGCTTCTGTCCGGCGATCACCGGAAGATCGAGGCGTGGCGGATGGCCGAGGCGGAGAAGCGAACGCGGGAGCGCCGCCCGGACCTCCTGGCCCGGTAACCAACGATTTAGAGAAATGAATACAGCGTAATTTCATAGAAAGACAAGGAGCAGGATCATGAACCAGATTTCACTTATCGAAGCTTCCCAGATGCGCAGCGACCTTCCGCATTTCCGCCCCGGCGACGTCATCCGGGTGCACGTGCGCGTGATCGAGGGAGAAAAGGAGCGCATCCAGCAGTTCGAGGGCACCGTTCTTTCCATCCGGGGAGAAGGGCTGAAGAAGACCTTCACCGTGCGCAAGATTTCCCACGGGGTGGGCGTGGAGCGAATCTTTCCCTACCATTCGCCGCGGATCGCCAAGATCCAGGTCGTGCGCGAGGGGAAGGTGCGCCGGGCAAAGCTGTTCTACTTGCGCGGCCTGGCCGCCAAGGCCGTTCGCCAAAAGACGACCTGATCCGTGCCCCGTATTTTCGCCTACGAATCACTCACGACGCTCCCCCTGTTGTACGGGCTGGAGCGTCGCCTGTCTGAAGCCGGTTCGGACATCGTCTTCGACCGCAAGACCCAGGTGGATTGGATGCTGGCGGAAATCCAGGGCGACGCGGCTCTCGGTTCTCCGCTGGCCTATGCCAAGCGACAGCCGGAGATCGTGCTGTTCCCCGGGCGGGCGGTCGTGCACCGGGCGGGGGCCGGGTGGATACGGCTGGTATTCAAGCAGAATCTCTACGACATTTCCACCGTGGCCTATCACCGGGAGCGGGAATGGGAACGCCTGCTGGCGGAAATCATTCTCCGGGAGAGCTACGGTTTTACCCCGCACTACATTCCGACGGAGAGCGGCATCGACGCGGCGCTGGAGAGAACGGACGCGGTGCTTGTAGCGGGCGAGAAAGCGTTGCAGAGCCTGGAAACACACCGGTCGGCGCTTGACCTGGTTGAAGACTGGATCGGATTCACCGATTTGCCGTTCGTGGAAGCGGTGTGGGCGGGGTGGGAACACCGGGTGAATACGGATTTGGTTGACCTGGTTACCGGCCTCGAACCGGACACGCAAGCGCTGAACGACCTCCTCAAGGAAAAGGGATTACCCGTTGAAGCAACGGACGCCCTGTCCTACCGGTTCGATGACGAGGCGAAAGACGGCGTGGAAGCCGTGTTTCGCATGCTCTTCTACTACGGCCTGCACCGTGACGTACCGGAGCTGCGGTTCTGGGAAGGGTGATTTTGGAATTTCAAATTTCAAATTTGAAAATGATACTCTTCTGGAAGCATGTCACCATTTCGACGATCCATCAACAGGAGAAATACAATATTATCATTTGGCTTAATATTTTCTTTTTGATAATTCGAATTTTACCTTTGGATTATTATATTCGAAGCGCGGTTAAAGTCGTATAACGTGATTAAAATAAGACGTGTTGTAAAAAAATAACATCTAAATACTGGAGAAAAAACCGTTTTTTCCGCTGTGAATAAAAAAATGATGACGAACTTTTCAAATCAGACTGATCAAGCCTGCGAATGGGGAGGTAGTGAAACCATATTGTCCATTAAGAGTGTTTGAATTTTCCTGGGAGAAACCTCTGCCGCCGGACCCGTTTATGAACGTGAAAATTGGAGAAGAATATTTCACCGACTCGGTTACGTACAAGGTCGTGTTCAGCAATCCCGAGGGGTCACCCATCGTTTCGTTCGCCTCAAATGACGCCGGTCGAGAAAACAGGCTGACCATGACCGCGGATCAACTTACGGGAATGCGGTATATAGCGGGCTATTATCGTGTGAACTATTCAAAATTTCTGTGGCACGTGGAGGCCACGAATGGCTTGTACGTCACCAGGTCCAGCGAGCAATGGAAGGTTAATATTTACCTTCCTATCAATAATGTTCCGATATTGCCCGTGCTGGTAAAGTTCACTCTTGATCAGGTATATCCCAATCCATTCGCCTCCTCGACCAACATCAGCTTTTCTCTTGAAGCTCCTTCCAACGTGACGATAAGAATCCTGGATATGTTCGGGAGAGAAGTTGCGACACTTACCGGAAGGAAGTACGAGAACGGCGCTCATACGATACGATTCAATACACAAAACCTGGATCCCGGGCTCTACATTTGTCGGCTTGAGGTGGGGAAGAAAAGCGCTTTCAGGAAGATGGTGTTGGTAAGGTAAGTGCGTATATGCGTATGAGCGTAGGTGCGCTTCTTGTAGGGAGCGGGAGACAGGGGGACCGGGAGACACGGAGAGCGGGAGTTTTTTTTGTTTTTGGATGTGTTTGGCTCGTAGCTCGTGGTCTTATGAAATACGGCGATTTTCATTCAAGTATCACGACCGGTTGCGCGACACACGCCTCTCTGGTTTTCACCAATATGTAGTAATTCCCGTCCGGTATGCCGGAGACGTTCAATTTCGCCTGAAACGGGCCTTGTGAATACATATGTCT
>JAJRXL010000230.1 GCA_024276335.1 Bacteroidota bacterium | reverse complement strand
GTTCCGGCGTCTCCGATGCGAAGGAGTTGTCGCGGCAGCTTCGTCAAGCACAGAAGTCTTTTACGGAATTGCTTGAGCAATACAAAGCGGCGTCTCTTGACGAGATTGTTGAACACCATGAGCAACGGCAGGCGCTGGAAGAACAGCGAAAACGGATGGAAGCGGAAATGCGCGCGTTGTTGCGGGATCACAGCCTTGAAGAGTTGGAAGAATCCATTCGTGTCCGCCAACGACGACACGAAGAAGAAAAACCGGAATCGCCAACCGACCTGGACGTTGAAGACTTGCAGAAACGCTGCCGAGAAGTGGAACTCGAGATGGTCAGGATCGAAGAAAAGGTCAAAGGGCACGAGCGGAACATTCGCGTGTTTGAAGAGAAATGGGGAGGTACGGAAGATCGGGAGAACAGGCAGACCGCGTTGGCCGCAACCGCTGCCGAAACCAGGGCCGCCTTGGAGGCATTGGAGCCTGTTAATTTCAGTGAAGAAGAGATGTTCCGGCGCGGGAAAGATCTGGAGGAGATGCGAAACCGTTTACAGAGTTTGAAAGAAGAAGGAATGAGAATCCGGGGCAGGTTGGAAGGCGCGTATGTCGGCCAGGACGAGGTCGAGCTTCTCCGGGAAGAATGCGCGGAACGTCGGGAGGAATACGAGCGCATGCATCGCGAACTCGACGCGTATATCCTCGTGCGCGAGACCATCGGCCACGCGGAAACGCACGTGCTTGAACATTTCACGGAACCGATTGAGAAACGGGTGGAGGAACTACTCGCGCGTCTTACACGCGACCGCTATCACGATGTGAAACTCGAACGAAACCTGTCGGTCAAGGCGCTGCAATCGGGCGATGTCGCTGTTCCCCACACAGACGATCTCAGTACTGGCGCACGTGGACAGCTTGCCCTTGCGCTGCGCCTTGCCGTCGCCGATTACCTGTCGAACGAAGAACCTCACACGGTTATCCTGGACGATGCCCTTGTGCACTTCGACAAAGAACGAATGAAGGAAGCGTTTGAACTGTTGCGCGAGTTTGCCGCGCGGCACCAGGTGATCTACCTGACCTGTCACGACTACCTTCTCGACATCGAGAAAGCGAATATCATAAAGATGTAAAGTCAGTATTCCCCGAACGGCGTTACACAGGACGGTAAGCTTCGATAGTAGTCCACCACGGGGGAGGAATAGAAATCCATCAATCCCAGGGACATGCCGAAGTACAATCCTTTGACGTCGAGTGTGTAGTTGTCGACGAACTGCTGGCTCAACTCGCCCGTGTTTCCGTACACCCCCCCGATTTGAAACCCGATGTTCATCCCACCGACATCGCCCAGGTTTACGCGCGCGCCGAGGTGAGCGAAGTTGGATGGATAGTAGTTTACTTCGAAGAACGGTTCCACAAGGACCTTCTGTGTGAGTTGGTACATCAGTGTCGCCCGCAACGGGAGGATCGAGGCTCCGACCATCGGTACGCCGCTCGAGTTCCCCAGGAGCACCCCGTTGACGATCGAGGTCCCCAGCGTGAAATTATCCATGATGAAATCTGCGGGGAAGGCGACGGTGCCGACCTGGATGATCATTCCATCCCAGTTCAGACCGAGAAACTTGAACGACGTCTCGCTTCCGATACTTGACTGCAGGAAGGTCAGGTGCAGGAATCCCACACGGCGCGCAAAGGGTTCGTGGTATTTCCACTCCATGTCCATCTCATCTTCCGAGTAATGGAAATCGAGCACGGAAATGCCCAGCCCCGCGTAACCGAAACTATAGTTGTTCGCCAGGTCTCTGTCATTATTGATCGAAGATCCCGCCATTGCGAATCCGAGATGCGCGAACAGGTTCATGCCGCCGACGGAGCCGAAGTGGAGTTTCCCGCCCATATTCAAGTATGTGTTGGGAAAGTATCCGAGGGTGATGAAAGGTTCGACCGTCAAGGGAGTTGGGTACTCGAGAAGCGGGTACCGGTAGCGGAGGGTGAGAGGAAGGATCCCGAACATGTAGTGACCGTTTCCCGCGTCTGCCGCGAGTCCTTCGAACACAGCAGTGCCGAAAGTCCAATCCCTTCCGAGGAAAGGCACTCGCCATTCTATCATACCGACCCGCCCGAAGTATCCGTTGAAAACATCGGTTTCTCTTCTGTTGAGGGGAGTGAACCAGTTGTAAATACCGAGCAGTCCCATCCCCATGTTGTTGCTTCCGCTTGAAGATTCGGTGCTGATGATTCCGGCCATCTCCACCAGTCCCAATCGCGCTACACGTGGATAGTAATAGTAGCACGTTGAATCGTAGCGTATCCTTTTACGGGTAAGCACCGTGCGCTTCCGCTGGGGCAGGAGCACCCCGTAATCTTCACCCGTATCCTCGACTTTGACGTCTTCGTCGATAATGCGGGTAACATGGTGCGTTTCCGTTTCGGTACGCGTCGTGAAAAGAGAAGGGGAGAATCCGCATCCCGCGAACGCAACGAGGGCGCCGGTAATGCACATCGCTATGACCAAAGTCTTCATTCGTCCCCTCCTGGTTTTCGGAGGACCTTCGTGAGCACAACGCGCCTCAAGCGGGCCTCATAAAGAGAATCGGGCTCGCTTGTCAACCTGGGGAGGGGTTCGGATTTACCCTTTGCTTCCACGCGTATTTTCCCCGCCGGAATGCCGAAATCCCTGACGAGGTGGCGTTTGACGAAGTCCGCGCGTTTGCGGCTGAGGGAAAGGTTGTATTCCTCGCTCCCCGTCAAGTCGGTGTGGCCTGTCAGGACTACGTAGTCGAGGCGATCGATCCACGATGTCAGGTTCAGGGCGACGAACTCCAGTGCCTCGCGCCAGGTCATGCGGCCCGGTTTGCCATTCTCGTCGAGAATGTACGGGTAAGGATTTTCCGCATCGTTGAAGGGGAAGTTGATGCGAAGGGACAGCGCTTGTGCCAGTGTGAAATCCTGCCGGATTTTTCTCACGCCCGGTTTCAACGGCGTTGAGAGATGGAACGTATCGAAGAAGTATTTCTCCGCCTGGGCCCCGACATCGTATTCCTCGCCCTTGGCCAGCGTGACGTAATACGAACCGTCAGTGCCGGTACGGACGCGCGCAATAAGCCTGCCCGTGCTTCGTTCTTTCCAAAACAGGGAGGCACCGGGAACAGGATCGCCCGTCACGGCGTTCCGCACGATTCCATGAAGGATGACCATGCTGGGCGGCGATGGATTCGGCGTGATGCTGTAAAGATCGAGGTTCATCGAGCCCGGGCGGTTGGAGGCGAAGTACATGACCGAGTCCGCGCGGCTTGTGGGAGGCGTAACGGCGAACAACTCGTCGTAACGGGTATTTACGGGGCGTCCCACGTTTTCCGGCGTAGTCCACGAATTGCTCGTTCGTTCCGATATGAAAATATCATAGCCGCCCGCCCCGGTAAAACCATCCGAAGAGAAATACAACGTCTTCCCGTCGCCGCAGATAAAGGGAGCGATTTCGTTGCATGGAGTGTTGATAGGGGGGCCGAGATTTTTCGGCGCTCCCCACGATCCATCCGGCTGACGTTCGGTGTACCAGATATCCAATTGGCCCACGCCCCCCGGGCGGTCGCTGGTGAAGTACAACCTGGCGCCGTCGGATGAGATGGACGGATGGGAATCGAAACCGCCGCTGTTGATTGCCTTGACATTTTCTATATTGTCGAGGACGAGACGGTCGCCACGTGCCTGGAGCCGGGCTTTGAATATGTCGGCGTCCCCCCGGCTATCGCGGTACCTCTTGGCGGCGAAGTAGAGCTCTCGTCCGTCCGGTGTCAGGGAGGGGCTGCCAATGTGCGCGATCCCGGTTTCACCGGTGAGCGGTTGTGGAGACTCGGTGATCCCGAAAAGGCCGCGGGAAGTCCACAGGTTCTGGGGTCCGGCAGCGCCGCTTTCTTGCAAGGGCCGGTTGGAGGTGAAGAGGACGTATCCTTTCTCTTTGCCGGGAAGAATTGCGAACGTGGGCGCGAAGTCATCCGCGGGGGAATTCAGCGCCGTGTTGATCCGCCGGAGGGAGTAGCATTCAGTTCCCGATGCGCAAGTTGTATCCAGTGTTTTCAGCGCTTCGGGGTTCTCGCTCGCGCACGTGGAGTCCGGTTTCTCGAACGTGGTTACTTCCGGTGTAATGGTGTACGGCGTGGCGCAGGAAAGCAGCGCAAGGGGAAGAAGCGAAAGAACCGTCAGTTTTTTCATCGTCCCGAACGAAGTTGGACAATACGAGAGATAATGTACGTTATTTTTCCTTTTTCCCACAGTGACTTTCGGTTCCGGAACCGATACGGAATTACTCGACGCGTTTGGTTGTTCGTTGCTCTGATGTCTTGGTTGTCAGGTTGTGCCTTCCGTCCCGCAGTCCGGAGCCCCAACGATACGGTCATTGATCGATATTTCCAGGGAAGGATGGGGAGGGTCTATACCTCAAGCGAGATGTTCCGGCACCCCGTCCCGCTGCGTAAAGGGCAGTTCGTCACGTATGGCATTGTGTGGAACGGGGAACGATCTGTGCTGTCGTTACGCGTCGTCGAAGTGCAACGAGGTGTGGCGACGCTCGAGGTGCGGGCATTGACGCGGCGGAAAGAAACCGCCCTGACCTTCAAGGTGAAGGGTCTGGCCGAGGCGATCCGGTCCGGCGACTTCGATCGCATCCGGATCGTGGAAACGCTGTACCGGGACGAGCATGGATTGACCCGCACTACGGGTACTCGGGAAGTCATGTGGAGCAGTGGGAGGTTCACGCGACTGGAGAATCTCTTCAACCAGTCTTGCACGGATTCGGTTCGAAGTGAAACACTTGAAGTGCGTGCTGGTGTCTTCCGGGGTGTGACATCGTGTATTTCGATAAATTCCCTACCGGGGTTCGTGTCGTACATGACCGTGTGGAAACATCCTGCAGTCCCCCTGAACGGCCTTGTACAATGGCAAGGCCGGGATGGGCGATTGAATGCTCAGCTCCTGGATTTCGAGGCGATGCGATAACTATTTGTTTCATAAATCCCGAATACCGAGACGGTTTTATCCTGATAGTGGATCGCGTACATGAATCCCGTGGCGAAGACAAAAATCGTCCCTGGTGGACACCAATGACGGAAAAGCGGTTTCGGGAGCGAGAGTGGAATTGAACGTGACTGAAGATTATGACCGTACTATTTTAAAAAAACGAAAATCCCAAGAAATTGATTTGTTTGGAATAGTTTTATGTCATTATATTTCAGAGCCTGAAAGAAGCCCTTTTGACAAGATTTAGGAAACGTGGGTACAGCTTCTTCTTCGTTTTTCAGCGGATGTTTTACAGCAGCATGGCTATCAAGATGCCAGGAGAAAAATGCGTGAATTCATGTGCTTGTATATGCGTTGTGGACGATCTATATGTCAAAAGTGGATTCCATCGCTCAGGCTCGAGCATTCCAAAAAAGTTGAAACGCAGTTCAGAACACTTTTCCAGGATATCCGTATTGTACCAAGAAAATATGAAGGAGGAAGCATGATGAGACCTTTCTACCGAATGCCGGGAAACCGTCACGTGTTGACGGTACTGGCGGTTTGCGCGATTTTCGCGCTCGGTGTATCGACGGCGTTTACAGCGCCACTCAACGGCACCTACACGATAGGAAGCGGCGGTAATTACACCACAATCAAGGCTGCTGTAGATGCTTTGAATGCGAACGGCGTCAGCGGGAACGTGTTGTTCAAGCTGCTGGACGCCACGTACAACGAGACCACGTATATCGACATCACGAAACCGACGTCGGGATCGTACACGGTCACGTTCAAACCGACGAAGACGAATACCGTGGTCAAGGTTCCCGGT
>JAJRXL010000229.1 GCA_024276335.1 Bacteroidota bacterium | reverse complement strand
CGGTTCAAGCTGTGGGTAATCAAGCCACGCGATGACGGTAGGGATCAACATCACAAGTCCCATCACCTGGAGGAGCCGGGCAATTCCGTAAAGAACGGTTCGCTTATGCATGTGTTGTGGGTTCGGGCCTCAGTCGGTTCCAAAGAGTTTCCGAAGTTTGGGTATCCCGGCTGACCGGGTGAAAACGATAACAAGGTCGTCCGGCTGAAGAACGGTTGTTCCTGTGGGAATGATCATTTCATCGTGACGGAAAACCGCTCCCACGATCGCGATCCCGCGCGCTTTTTTCCAGCCTTCCATCAGGGATTTTCCCGTAACGGGAGCGCCCTCGCGAACCTTGAACCGGATGACGTCGATGTCGGTCTTCTGGATATGCAGGGAAGGGCCGACGTACGCCGGGTTGATCGTGCTGAGAATGCTGGCGGCGGTAAGTTGCCGCGGGTTGATGACGTTGTTGATCCCGATGGAGAGAATCAATCCCACGTACTGGTCCTCGTTGACGATGGAAATAACGTCCTTCGCGCCTTCCGATTTTGCCAGGAGGCAGGACAAGACGTTCTCGTGTGTCGCGGTGGCGGCGGCCACGAAATAATCCGCGAAACGGATGTTGGCTTCCCGGAGGACGTCCACGTCTGCCCCGTGACCGAGCAGGACGTCCACGTCGTGGAGCTGCTCCGCCACGATTTTTCCGTGCTCGAGGTCGGGGTCGATGAATACCACCGTGTCCACTTCGTTTTGCAGCGCCTTTGCAATATTGAGGGCCGTCAGAGTGTCGCCGAAGACAACGGCTTTGTTTTTCGGAATGTGCGCCGCATCGACCAGCTCGAGGAAAACGGGGAGGGCCTCGCGGGGAAAGATGAACAGCGGCTTATCTCCCGGCAGGACGCAGTCCTCTCCCTTGGGGATGAACACGTCGTCACCACGAATAATGGCCACGACCAGGATCTTTGCTTCCAACGATTCACGAAGCTCGATAAGCGAACGGTTGGCAATGGGCATTTTCTCAGTAACCAGGTAGCTCCGTAAGAGGATGGACCGCTTCTGGAAATCCTGGGCATCGATGGCGAACGGCGTTTCGACGTAATTGAGAACCGCCTGGATCGTGCTTTCTTCCGGATATATCACCTGGGTAATGCCAAGCCCTTCCGGCGTGATGCGAGCATCGAGGTCCTCGAAATTCCATTTGCGGATGCGGGCGATGCGCTGGGGGACGCCGTACTGCCTGGCGATCATGCAACCGAGGATATTTACTTCATCCACCGGGGTCGCGGCGATCACCATGTCGGCATCGGTGATGCCGGCTCGCTCCAGGTCTATCGGGTTGCTGCCGGAACCCGTAATCATGAGGACGTCGAGCTTGTCGCGGGCGTTTTCCGCCCGGAGGGGATCCTGCTCCACGAGTGCGACATCATGGTTCTCCAAGAGCAGTTGTTCCGCCAGGCTTGTTCCAACCAATCCCGCGCCGGTAATGATTATCTTCATGAAATTTCCGGGTTGTACCGAGCCGTGTTACCACACATACGCTGCTAATATATCATTCCCGCGTGCTATCTGCGAATGGCGTGAGGCGCTTCGGCGCCCGGCCGAATACTACTCATTGCCGCATGGCGACGGCGATGCCATCTCGAATGGGAAGAATGGTTGTTATGAATCCATCGTGGGCGAACAACCGGCGCGTGAATTCCTTGATAGCGGCCGTGTCCGGGGTCCCGTCGTCCTTGCCGTCCAAGATACGTCCGGACCAGAGCACGTTGTCGCTGATAAACAACCCGCCGGGACGCAGATGACGGTACGCAAGTTCGATGGTCTCTGGGTACTGTTTCTTGTGAATATCGCTGAAGATCACGTCCCAGGAGCCGCCGATCTTTTCTAACGCCGACAGGGCGTCCTGCTGGTGAAACGTTGCGCGATCCCACAAGTCCGCGCGGGTGAGAAATTCCCGGGCGAGATCGATGTTCTGTTTCGCGAGTTCCGTGCAATGGACGATTCCGGTTGTCCCGACGGCTTTCAAGAAGTAATACGCGGAATACCCATACCCCGATCCAAGTTCGAAAACCCTCTTCGCGTTAACCATGCGGGCAAGCTGGTATAGGTACGCCCCTGCCAAAGGGCCGATGATAGGGAAATCATTCGCCCCGGCGTATGATTCCATTTCGCTGAGCACCGGGTCGTGGTGGCGCACCCAACGAGACAGGTATTCGGCAGTGTCGGGATCGATAACGTGGTACATGGTCATTCCGCCAGCCAGGAGATCCTATCGCCTTCCTCGATGCCGAACCGCGCGCAGAACCCCCCCAGGGTCTCGACAACGTACTTTGCAGGTCGCTCGGAAGGGTAGGAATCGGTTGAATACGGTTCGGTCCGGGGATGGATCTTGACGATCTCCTTTTTCCGGTTAATGAAGATAATATCGAGTGATGTCGGTGTATTGGCCATCCAGAAGGCGCGCTCCTCTTCGTTATCGAAGATGAAAAGCATGCCTTTCGTGAAGTCGAATCCGGTGCGGCCCATCATACCCTGTGTTCGTTGTTCTTCGGTTTTAGCGATCTCGATAGTAATGCGCGCTTTCTGTTGACCGTCGGCGGAGGAAAAGATCAGGACCCCGTCGTTGCGGAATGATGTCGAAGGCGTGGGATGGGGGACGGAGCCGGTGTCTATTCGGGTGGGTTCTGGAGAACGTGTGATGATAAGCACGATTGCGATGATGATCACGGCAACCGCGCCGATGAGAATGTATTTACGGTTGTTGTTTTTTCCAATTGGTTGTTCGGGTTCGGAAGCGGGCTTCTCTTTTCTGGTCATCACGTTTTTCCTGTCATTTGAAACATGTTTCATAACCAAGATAGTGTTTTCCCTTGATTTCCCAGGGTTGTCTGTTTGGTTTATATCGATGAACATAGTAACTTTTTAACAGGTGAAAGCGGTTGATACACGGTTCTTTCATAAGTTGCAACAGTGTCCTGGCTGCGAATTCACTGTATAGAAAGACACCTGGAAGCCTTTTGAAAGAGCGAGGATTTTTTTCCCTGACTTCATTCCAATCTAACACATGAACCCACCATTGGAAGGAATTTTACCATGGCTTTAATGATCACTGATGAATGCATCAACTGCGGTGCATGCGAACCGGAATGCCCGAACAACGCGATTTACGAGGGCGGCGCGGATTGGGAACTCGGCGGCAAGACGTACGGAGAAGGTGACCCTGCTCCTTCCGGCGCCACGGGTTTCTGGAGCGCCGACTTCTTCTACATCGTGCCCGACAAGTGCACCGAGTGCGAAACGTTTCACGACGAGCCTCAGTGCGCGGCGGTTTGTCCCGTTGACTGTTGCGTCCCGGATCCGAACCACAGGGAAACGAAAGAGCAACTCCTGGAAAAAGTCAAGTACCTGGACGAGTTGGGACGGTAATTCGTTCGCGCGGCACTTGTCCGCAGTGTTTGGTGTTGATAAAAGGTCGGTTGTTTGCAACCGGCCTTTGTTTGTATGAATAATGATTACTGAATTATGAGCACTGATATAACGCGTCTCTTTCCGATCGAGACGTGCCGCTTTCGGCTCGACGGCGGGGCGATGTTCGGCGTGGTACCGAAGAATCTTTGGAACCGGACGAATCCCGCTGACGAGCAGAACCAGATTGAAATGGCGGCACGATTGCTCTTGATCAAACAAAACGAACAAACTATCCTCGTGGACACCGGCCTGGGTTACAAGCTGAGCGAGAAAATGCGGAGTATATATAAACTGGATTTTTCCCGGTTCACCCTGGAACGGAGTCTCGCCGAGGTCGGAGAGTCGGTGGATACCATCACCGATGTCATCGTCACGCACCTGCATTTCGACCACGTCGGGGGTGCGGTTTCGAAAGATCATGACCGGTTCGTCCCGACGTTCCCCCGCGCGCGGTACTATATCCAGAACGAGCAGTGGCAATGGGCGCTGAACCCGTCGGAACGCGACCGGGCCAGTTATTTCCCGGAGAACTTCCTCCCCTTGCGGGAACACGGCGTCCTGACTCTCCTCGATGGTGAGACCGAATTGTTCCCCGGGATACGGGTGATTCCTCTCGAGGGCCATACGTTCGGCCAGCAGGTGGTTCTCGTGGAAACGGGCCAAGGTAAAGTCCTCTACGCGGCGGACCTTATTCCTATTGTGAGCCATATTCCGGGACCATATATCATGGGGTATGATCTGCAACCATTGGTTACACTACGCGAGAAAAACGAGCTGTTGTCCCGCGCCGTGGAGGAACGATGGGTGATATTCTTCGAGCACGATCCCGTGTACGAAGCGGCCATGGTGGTGCGGACTGAAAAAGGATTCCGCCCCGGCCGGATGGGAGCGCTGTCCGATCTTCTCCCGGGGAACCAGGGTGAGTGACGACAAGGGGTTTGTTCGCGCAGCCCATATCCGGGACATTACGGAAGCCGGCGGGGCGGTCAGGACAATCAACGATGAGGAAATCGCCATCTTCCGTGTCAAAGACAAATACTACGCGGTAAGCAACATCTGCCCGCACCAGCATTCGCCTCTCATTGCCGAGGGATGCGTGGAGAACATGTACGTGGCCTGTCCGTTGCACGGCTGGCAGTTCCATCTGGAAACAGGCGCTATGCCCAACGGCCTTCCGGGACTGAGAACCTTCGAGGTCCGGGTGATAGGCGACAAAATCCATGTTCGTGTTCCGGAGCGACACGATTCTATCGAATGGTGAATTCACCTGCTACACTCCGGGAGCTACAGGACCGAACCTGCTGGGTGAAAAACCGGCTGCAGACATACGGCTTCACTCATGTCGGCATAGCGCCCGCGGAGCCATTGTCGAGGGAACGAACGCACTTGCTGGAATGGCTGGAGCGGGGATTTCACGCGGGAATGAACTGGATGGCGCGTGATCCTGTAAAACGATCCGATGTAACTCGAATTTTGCCGGACGCCCGCAGCGTGATTTGCGTCGGGATGAATTACTACACGCCCGTGAAGCATCGGGAGAACGATGATACCGTTCGCGTCTCCAGGTATGCCTGGGGTGACGATTACCACGAGATCATGTTGTCCGGGCTTGAGCGGTTCCGGGCAGAGCTGAAAGAACGGTTCCCCGGCGTATCCTGCAAGATATACGTGGACACGGGACCGGTCATGGAGAAAGCGTGGGCGACCAAGTCCGGGATCGGCTGGCAGGGAAAGCATACCAATATCATTACGCGGGACGCTGGCTCCTGGATATTCCTCGGTGTCATCATCAGCACGGTTGAGTTTCTCCATGACAATCCTGTTCTCGATTATTGTGGAACGTGTCGCGCCTGTATCGACGCCTGTCCAACCGGGGCAATCGTCGAGCCGTACGTCCTGGATTCCAACCTGTGCATCTCGTACCAGACGATTGAGAACCGCGGCGATACGATCCCAGGCGAAGTGGCAGAAAAACTGGGAGAATGGATATTCGGGTGCGACATATGCCAGGATGTATGTCCGTGGAATTCTTTCGCGAAGGAAACCGCCGTGCCCGGATTTGCGCCACGAGCGGGAATACTGCAACTTAGCGTCCGGGAAGCAATGAATATGTCGGACGAGGATTTCCGGCGGAAATTTCGTGGAAGCCCGGTCAGCCGTGCCAGGCCCAAAGGATTTCGACGCAACGCCGGAACCGTTTTCGCGTCACGTTCATCTTACGAAAACGACAATTGTTGAACGAAAATACAAGAGACTATGGAACACAGAAAAGTCATTATCATCGGATCGGGGCCGGCGGGATTGACCGCCGCCCTGTACGCCGCCCGCGCGGATTTGCAGCCGCTTGTCTTCGAGGGCGAACAGCCCGGCGGCCAGTTGACCATCACCACGGAAGTGGAGAATTTCCCCGGCTTCCCCGAGGGGGTCATGGGGCCGAAACTCATGGACGATATGCGCAAACAGGCACAACGATTCGGTGCGGAATCGCTTTTCGAGTACGTGGATAAAATCGATTTCGGGGATCGACCGTTTCGCCTGTGGGTCGGGGAGAAGGAATGGACCTGTGACGTCGTGATCATCGCGACGGGCGCATCCGCCCGGCTGCTGGGGCTGGAAAGTGAAGCGAAGTACATGGGCTTTGGCGTTTCCGCCTGCGCGACGTGCGATGGTTTCTTCTTCAAAGATCTCGAAGTCGCCGTCGTGGGAGGAGGAGATACCGCCATGGAAGAAGCGATATTTCTCACCAAGTTCGCTTCGAAAGTCACGATCATCCACCACCGGGATGAACTCCGTGCCTCCCACATCATGCAAAGGCGGGCGAAGAGTAATCCGAAGATCGAGTTCCGGTTGAACAGCGTAGTGGAAGAGGTGCTAGGCACGGAAGAAAACGGAAGGAAAAAAGTCACCGGCCTGCGCTTGAAGGATACAAAGACGGGTGAAATATCGGAAATGAAGGTGGACGGCCTATTCATCGGGATCGGTCATAAACCGAATACGGACCTGTTCAAGGGCGTTATCGAAATGGACGAAAAGGGATACATCATCACGAAGGCGAAATCCACCGAGACGAATTTGGACGGCGTCTTCGCCTGCGGCGACGTCCAGGACAGCAAGTACCGCCAGGCGATAACCGCTGCAGGCTCCGGCTGCATGGCGGCGATCGACGCAGAGCACTACCTCCAGACTTTCGAAGATTAACAATGATCGTTGACCTGTTCATTCCCTGTCTTACGGATCAACTGTTTCCGCGCAGTGGAATGAACATGGTCCGCGTCCTGGAACGCCTCGGAATTTCTATTCGATACAACCCCGCGCAGACGTGCTGCGGCCAGCCTGCCTTCAATGCAGGCTACCGCGAAGATGCGCGGCATTTGGCCAAACGTTTCATCGACCTGTTTTCCGACGTGGAATACGTGGTCGCGCCGTCCGGTTCCTGCGTCACCATGGTTAAGGTGTTTTATCCCCGCCTGTTCGCCCAAGACGACGGGTACCGGGAACGCGCCACGTTGCTGGCGGAGCGGGTGCACGAGTTTACCTCCTTCCTGGTCGACGTCGTCGGTGTCGCCGACGTTGGCGCTGCTTTCCGGGGAAAGGTGGCGTTGCACCATTCCTGCCATGGCTTGCGCGAACTCGGCATTCAGAACCAACCCAGGCTTCTCCTTGAAAAGGTGCGCGGCCTCACGCTGGTTGACCTGGAACTGAGCGACACGTGTTGTGGGTTCGGGGGCACCTTCGCGGTTAAATTTCCAGAATTGTCATCAGCAATGGCCGAGCGGAAAGCCCTGGCCATCGAATCATCCGGCGCCGACGTGGTCACTGCCATCGATTCTTCATGCCTGATGCAGATGGAAGGAGTGTTGAAAAAGCGGGGATCGCGTGTCCGCGCTCGTCATATTGCCGACATACTTGCGGCGGAGGGCTGAACGATGTCATTCCACGTGCCTGTTGAACCTCAAAATCTTCCTTCGCTTGTTCGCGAGCGACTCGCCGACCAGGCGTACAGGACGAACGTTCTGCGCGCCACGGAGCTCTCCTTGGCCAAGCGCGCCCGCGTGGTGACGGACTATCGCGACTGGGAAAACATGCGCGAAGCCGCGCATCGGATCAAGAAACTCGTCATGGATCATCTTCCTGCGTACCTTCGTGAGTTCGAATCACGGGCGCGCGACGCCGGCGCCGAAGTACTCTATGCCGATGATGCCGTGGAGGCGAGAAGGATCGTCGTCGATATTTGCAGGTCGCACGAGGCGCATCTCGTTGTCAAGTCCAAGTCGATGGTCACCGAGGAGATTCATCTCGCACCCAAGCTTACGGCCGCAGGCATCGAGACGCTGGAAACCGATCTCGGGGAGTACATCGTTCAACTGGCCGGGGAAATTCCATCACACATCACGGCGCCGGCCTTGCACAAGTCGCGGCAGGATATCGGGCGTCTTTTTCAACAGCGCCTCGGAGTGGAATACACCGAGGACCCCGAGCAACTCACCGCCATTGCACGGCGCGTCTTGCGCGAGAAATTCCTCCGGGCGGACGTCGGTATCTCGGGCGTGAACTTTGCTGTGGCCGATACGGGCGCGATATGCATCGTGGAAAACGAAGGCAACGCGCGCTTGAGTATATCGCTGCCAAGAGTGCACATCGCCGTCATGGGGATGGAGAAACTTCTGCCGGATACCGCAAGCCTGAGCCTGTTTTTGAAGATGCTCGCCCGCAGCGCCACCGGACAGAGGATGACGAGTTATACCTCGCTTATTCGCGGACCGAGGCGGAATGGAGAACAGGACGGTCCGGAGAAGCTCTACATCGTGATCCTCGACAACGGTCGTGCTCGCATGTTGAAGCATCCTGAATTGCGCGAGGTATTGTATTGCGTCCGGTGCGGCGCCTGTCTGAATACCTGCCCCGTGTACCAGCTCATCGGCGGACACGGCTATGGCTCTGTATATTCCGGTCCCATCGGGGCGGTAATAACGCCTGCGCTGGAAGGATGGGCGGAAGCGCCGTATCATCCTTTTGTCTCTTCGCTCTGCGGAGCATGCACGGATATCTGCCCGGTCAAGATCGATCTGCACCATCTTTTGCTCCGACAACGCGGAAACGCCGTCCGAGAAAAAAGGACTCCAAGCCTGGAACGGTTCCTGGTCCGGGGCTGGCGCCTGATTATGCAGTCACCCGCTCTTTATCAACTGGCGGGAAGAATCATGCGATTCTTGGCGCCGCTGGCTTCAGACAAGGGAGGGAACCTGGTTGTCCCGCGGTGGTCTGTCCAAAGGGCATTTCCATCGCCGCCGCGAAAGACATTCAAAGACCTTTGGCGCGGAAAGGAGGGGCAGACATGAGCGCTCGGGAAAGGTTTTTCAGCAACCTTGGCGCGGACAAATGGGAGGTTCCGCCGGTCGAAGAAGTCCGCCGTATACTCGCTATCAAAGGCGGGAACGATATTCCGCAACAGGACCTGGTACAGCTTTTCAGGGAACGTGTCGTTGGGGCCGGGGGCAAGGTATACAATTGCGCCGGTGAGGGTGAAATTCCCGGAATCCTCGCGACGGTCTGCCGTGAACATGGCTCGGAACGGGTAGTATTCGCGGATGACCTTGCCGGATACCGCCAAAAGTTCCAGGCTCGAATGCAGTCGGAGGAGCGCTGGCCTGGCGAAACCAAGCTGTCTTCTCGGGTCGATCGCAATTACTACCAGGGCAGAACGATGGGAATTACATCCGCCCGTGCCGCCTTTGCTGATTCCGGTGCTATTCTCGCCCTTGCAGGCGCGAATGAATCTCGCATGGTTTCCCTTCTTCCCCTGGTTCATGTATGTCTTGTTGAAGTGCACAGTATTCATCCTGACCTGGACAGTGCATCGAGCGTGGTGGACGATTCGCTGAAAGGGAGTGGGGCGTCGGCCCTGACTTTCATTGCCGGCCCGAGCAAAACGGCGGACATCGAGAAGGTCCTTGTAGAGGGTGTGCATGGACCCAAGATCTGGGTGGTGGTTCTATATCCTATGGGTAATTAGCGAAACACTGAATTGGTAACGTCTCATTAGAACGTGTTTCACCGCAAGGGGCGCAAAGAAGGCGCGGAGATCGCAAAGGAAAAACGCTTCAACGTTATAATGTTCCAACGTTCAACTTCTTTTCAATGTCCGCGGCTGAAAAAACACCGCTATTCCGCCCGGTCCTCCGGGGAATAATTGTCAATCACAAATATGCTCAGTATTTTAGTACTTCGAACTCCTTTACCGGGGGAGTTTCAAGTGTAGAATCTGTTCCGGAACCGCGATGGTTCGCGAAATCGTAGTCAGACCCGTCTCACGCTTGCCACACTCTGGAGGCTTTCCATGGACACCGCTTTAATCATCATCTTTGCCGCAATTATCGTCGCCGTCGTGCTGTACTTCACTCTCATGCGGAAGTACGTCAAGGCGGGGCCGAACGAAATCCTCATCATATCCGGCGGGAAAAAACACGCCATCACCCTGCCCGACGGCTCCACCCGGGAACTCGGCTACCGGTTTCAGCTCGGCGGGGGGACGTACATCCATCCTTACGTGGAGCGGGCGGAGACCCTCCCCATTGAGGTCAACACCATCGGGATCAAGACCCCGGAGGTGCTGAGCGCCGATGGCATCCCCATCCTCGCTGACGGCTCGGCTCAGGTCCGGATTGACACCAGCGACGATTACCACACTTACCTGGGCATCGAGAACTTCCTGGGCAAGGGAAACGAAGGCATCCGCGAAGTGGCCCTGACCGTGCTGGAAGGCAAGGTACGGGAAGTGATCGGCGCCATGCGGGTGGAGGAAATTTACCAGAATCGTCATCTTTTCAACGACAAGGTGCAGGAGGAAAGCAGCAAGGACCTGGCCAACCTCGGCCTGTCCATGATCTCCTTTTCCCTGAAAGACATCAGCGATACGCAAGGCTACCTGGACGCCCTTAGCAAGCCGAAAATCGCCGAGGCCAAGCAGCTGGCGGCTATCGCGGAGGCGGAGGCGGAAAAGGAAGCCATCATCAAGGCGTCCGAAGCGAAGAAAGAAGGCGATATCGCGCGCCTCAAGGCGGAGGCTCAGGTGGCGGCCCGCCAGTGGGAAAACGAAACCCTGAAAGCGAAATCGCAGATCGCGGTGAACAAGCAGAAAGCACAGGCGGACCTGGCCTACGAGCTGGAGCGCTCGCGGCTCGCCCAGGAATTGAAGAAAGAAGAGTACCAGTTGAAACACATCGAGGCGGAGGAAGAAACCCGTCTCCAGGAAAAGCTCATCGCCAAGAAGCAAAACGAGCTGGAAGCCAACGTGCTGAAACCGGCGGAGGCGCGAAAAGCGCAGGTCCTGGCCGAAGCGGACGCGGAGAGCTATCGCCTGGCCAAGGAGTCCGAGGGGAAAGCCATCGCTCGCCGGCAAGAAAACGACGTCGAGATCGAGCGCATCATGAAGCTGGGCGAGGCGGAAGCCAAGGCCCTGCTGGAGAAAGCCAAGGCCTTCGAACACTTCAACGAGGCCGCCATGTACAAGATGGTGCTCGATATTCTTCCCGACCTGGCCAAGAACGTGGCGGAACCGCTCTCCCGTATCGAGAAAATCACCCTCGTCGGCAGCGCTGACGGTTCTACGGGAGCATCGAAAATCACCGGCCAGGTGTCCGAAATCCTGGCGCAGCTTCCCGAGGTGATCAAGTCCCTCACCGGCGTGGACATTGCGAGCTACCTCAAGGACAAGCTCGGCGGCGAGCAGTGACCCCCGGCCTGCCGTCCATGTCGTTCCTAACCAGCGAGGATTACCGTGATTGCTGAACGCATACACCACATCGGCGCTTCCCCCACGCTGAAGATCACCGCCAAGGCCAAGGCGCTGAAAGCCCAGGGAATCGACGTCATCGATTTCAGCGTGGGCGAGCCGGATTTTCCCACTCCCCAGAACATCAAGGACGCCGCCAAGCGGGCCATCGACGACAACTTCACCCGGTACACCGCCAACGAGGGCATCCCCCGACTGCGGCAAGCAATTGTCGAGCGGTTGCGCGAGGATCACAAGCTGGAGTACAAGCCGGATGAGATACTGGTGTCCAACGGCGCCAAGCACTCGATCTACAACGCGATCATGGCCCTGGTCAATGAAGGCGACGAGGTTATCGTTCCCACGCCGTACTGGGTCTCGTACCCGGAAATGGTCAAGCTGGCGCGTGGCGTGCCGGTCGTGGTCAGCGCCCTGGAGGAAAACGGTTTTCGCCTTACGCCCGACCAGCTCCGCGACGCCATCACCGCGGGCACGCGTGCGATCATTCTCAACAACCCGTCCAATCCCACCGGCGCGGGCTATCGCCCGGAGGAGCTGGAGCGGATCGTGGAAATCTGCATGGAGGAAAGGCTGTTCATCATCTCGGACGAGATCTACGAGAAGCTGGTGTTCGACGGGTTTCCTTTCAAAAGTATCCCCACCTTCGGGTCCGACGTGCGGGAAAGGACCGTGCTCGTCAACGGCGTGTCCAAGGCGTACTCCATGACCGGCTGGCGGATCGGTTACGCCGCAGCGCCCCGGTACGTGATCGAGGCCATGTCCAAGGTCCAGGGCCACTGCACGTCCAACGCCTCCTCGATTTCCCAGATGGCCGCCCTGGCCGCACTGGAAGGTCCGCAGTATGAAATCCGGCGCATGCGGGCGGAGTTCGAGAAGCGCCGGAACTACGTGGTACACAAGCTGCAGGCCATGCCGGGGGTTTCCTGCGCCATGCCCCAGGGAGCGTTCTACGCCTTCCCCAACGTGTCATCGTTCTTCGAGAAGGAATTCGAAGGAGCCCCCATCCGCAACTCCTACGGTCTCGCGTACTACCTGCTGAAGCACGCCAACGTGGCCATCGTCCCGGGCGACGCTTTCGGTGCGCCGGATCACATACGGATTTCCTACGCGACGTCCATGGAGAACCTGGAGAAAGGCATAAGCCGCATCGCCGAAGCGCTCCAGCAGTTGAAAAAGCCCGCCAAGGTGGTCAAGATCGAACTCAACAATGCCACGACAAGGGTCAAGCGGCAGGTTCCGGTAGAATCGGCGGTGACGGTGGAATCGCGCGACGCTCTCGTGGCCGAAGCGGAAGCGCACCTCAAGTACGACCATTACTTCGAATGGAACGCCAACATCAACGGGGTAGTGATCCAGCTTCGCACCAACGTCGGGCACCTCTACGACTTCTGGGTAGAGAACTGGTACCCGGCCCAGCTCGAAACCGACCTGGAACCTCACGGCATCATCTACGCCGTGGACGGGGTGGTGGGAAGGGAGCCGCACGTCTTTTACAATACTGACACCAAGACTGGCGTCCTGTTCAACGCCGACCACTACGGCTCGCTACGCAACCTTGCGCTGGGACTGGTGACGGACATCGCCGAGCGGTTGTTCGACGCCCACGGCGTCCGCGGCATGTCGCTGGACGTGAACGGGGTGGGAACGCTTCTCCTGGGGCCGAGGGGCACGCGGAAGACGGAGCTGTATTTTGCCCTGATGCGGTACGAGCAGGTGGCGTTTCACGCGCCGGACTACCTCATCGTGCGATACGGAGGAGGGTACGCCGCCGCCGACCTGCCCGAGCGCAAGGTGTACATTCCCACCAATACGGCGGGCTTGTTCGAAGACTTCACCGTCCTCTTCGACCGCAGCAAGTGCGAGAACGTTGTCACCCGGAAGGAGGACTGCCGGAACGACGAGTGCCGGGCGCAGGATTCCTGTGTGCTCGACCGTGGTGCGCCGTACTGTTACATCGCGGCGAAGAAGTCCCACGCCATGCTCGACCCGTACTGGATCGGGGGCATGCGCAAGCACGTCAAGCGGGTGGATATTCAGCACGTGTTCATCCTGAAGCGGGACACGGTTTCCCCTTTGTTGGTCGAGGTATATCCCGACGAAGCTGTTCGTATGCTGGAGAACGCGGGCGCCGGCGCCGTCAGCGTGCCCGGTTCTATCCGCGGCGAGCCGTTCTTCAACCCGCACCTCCTCGTGCGTTCAAGTGACAGGCTGGAACTGCAGGCCAGGTTTTTCAGGCGGATGTTCCAGTCCGCCCGTCCGCATGTAGTCAACACCGGCGCCGGCGCTATCGAGGAGATCGCCTCCGCGGTGCTGGCGGCGGCAGCAGATTAATTCCGGGATGATTCACGATGGCACATTCGATCTTTAACGAAGCGTATTACAAGACCTTTCACGAGAAGCTGCACGAGGTTCTCCGCGGGCCGAACAT
>JAJRXL010000228.1 GCA_024276335.1 Bacteroidota bacterium | reverse complement strand
TTCTCGATAAAGGGGGCTGGTGGGATCCTTTTTATCCCGATCCGAATCCTCGCCGAGTCTATAAGACACCCTCCGGTAAATTTGAATTCTTTTCTCAGACTCTGGAAAACGCCGGCGCGGCAATTATAAACACTCTGACCGAGACGGGCGATGAACGGTTTCTTCCGCACTTTGATGCGCCACGGTTTGATCTTCCCGATGAGCGCTTCCCGTATAATTTCATGGTGTACCAGGTCATTGCGAACCAAATGGGACGCGGCGCTCACCTCCCGCTGCTCCAGGAAATGGGTGGTCTTATCTCGCGGGAATACTGGCGATCGTGGGTCGAAGTGAATCCCGCAATCGCCGAGTCTTTGGATATCACCGATGGTGATTTTGTTAAAGTCACATCCGCCCACGGGTATCTTGTTGCCAAGGTAAAGCTGATTCCCGCCATAAAACCGGATTTGGTTCTCATGCCCTTCGGAATGGGGCAGGTATTCGCCAACGGGAAATCGATGAGAACAGGGGCGAATCCCCTCGAAATATTTGCCACCGACATGGATCACATCAGTAAAATACCCTCGTGGATTTCCACGAAAGTACGGCTGGATAAGGTGGATCCTAACGATGTATCGTAATTAATCTGGAGGCTTGTAAATGCCCAGATGGGGAATGGTGATCGATCTCAATACATGTACCGGCTGCGGCGAGTGTGCCGCGGCGTGTAAGATTGAAAACAACGTGGCCATCGTTGGCCCGGAAGAATCGGACATGGGCAGGACCATGCTGTGGATGGACATGCTGACGGAGTACGAAGGCGAATATCCTGATGTGAAGATCAGATATATTCCGCGCCCCTGCCTGCACTGCGACGACCCGCCGTGTACAAGAGTATGTCCGGTGCGGGCTACGTACCTGAATGATGAAGGAATTGTCGCCCAAATATTCCCGCAATGTATCGGTTGCCGATACTGTATGGCTGCCTGTCCCTACACGGTGAAGTCGTTTAATTGGTATCGCCCCGAATGGCCCGATACAATGGAATCCGCCCTCAACCCCGACGTGTCCGCCCGTCCCGCGGGAGTCGTGGAAAAATGCACGTTCTGTATCCATCGTTTGCAGAAAGCCAAGGAACAGGCTGCCGCGGAAAACCGGGACCTCCGTGATGGAGATTACATCCCGGCCTGCGCGGAAGCGTGCCCCACGAAAGCCATTACGTTCGGCGATTTCGAGGATCCTAAAACCGAGGTCAGCCGTCTCCGTCGGACCGCGCGTGCCTTCCGCTTGCTGGAAGAACTTGGCACGGAGCCGAAGGTATATTATCTGTACGAAGTAGAATGAGGTTCCCATGAACGGAAATGAAATCGCTGCGAAGGATGACGCCTTATTTCGCTCCATCGAGTACACGGGAAAAAACTTCTATTATGCCGTTGGCATCTTCGTCACCGTAATCGCGTTTGCCGCGTTTCTCTACCTCGGTCAGATTATCTCCGGCCTCGGTGTTACCGGTATGGCCCAACCCGTTTCCTGGGGTTTTTACATCGTCAATTTCGTGTTTTTCATCGGCATCAGCCACGCCGGAACCCTGATCTCGGCCATCTTGCGTCTTTCCAAGGCCGAATGGCGACGACCGATCACGCGCATGGCCGAAGTGATCACCGCCATTGTTTTGGCCATCGGCGGTCTGCACCCGATTCTCGATCTTGGTCAGCCGGGACGCATCTGGCACCTGGCGACCAGCGGACGGTTGCAGTCGCCTTTGCTCTGGGATGTGACCAGCATTACCGCGTATTTCGCTGCCAGCACGGTGTACCTTTTTCTTCCCTTGATTCCGGACATTGCCATCCTGCGCGATCGCGGGACAAAACCCCGGTGGTTGTACCAGTTCCTTTCCTGGGGCTGGCAGGGAACGCCGAAACAACATAAAGTGCTGGATCGGACCATTAATATCCTCATGATCGGCGTTATTCCAATTGCCGTGTCCGTTCATACGGTCATATCCTATATCTTCGCCATGACCGTGCAGCCCGGCTGGCACAGCACGATCTTCGGTCCTTATTTCGTCGTGGGAGCGATCTTTTCCGGTATCGCCGCTCTCCTTATCGTGATGATTGTTTTCCGCCGGGTGTACCACCTGGAAAACTATTTGAAGGAGATTCATTTTTCCTACCTCTCCATTCTCTTGTTGATCATGTCGTTGCTCTGGTTCTACTTCACGTTCTGTGAGTACCTGACAACGCACTACGGAAACGAGCCGGACGAAATGCGCGTGTTCTTCTACAAGTTTTCCGGGGATTTTGCCCCGTATTTCTGGGCGATGATCGTGTGCAATTTCATCATACCGGTGGCCATCCTCAGCAACAAGAAGACACGGAAGATCAAAGGAATTCTCTTCGCCTCGTTCACGGTGCTCATAGGAATGTGGTTGGAACGACTGATCATCGTTGTTCCCTCGTTGGCTAATCCGCGCCTGGGATACCCGACCGGGATTTACATTCCATCCATTACGGAATGGGCGCTCTTTGCCGGGGGCATCGCCGTGTTCATGTTGGGATTCCTGTTGTTTGCCAAGTTCTTTCCCCTCATCTCCGTGTGGGAAATCCAGGAGGGGAGAGCCTCGAGTATCAAGGAGGTGGCTCACCGGCTGCGGTCATACCTGCCGGACGAACTGGAAGAAGATGATATCAAGAAGGCGTTACACTGACACGACACAGGAGTGTGAAATGAGTTCGAAAACGATCAAGTTTCTCCAGTACGCGTCAATCGCATGGATCTGGATATTTGTCCTTAGCGTGGATATATGGATCATCAGCCTGCTGATTGTCGCACGAAGGTTGCACGATGCGATCAATGCGTCGGTGGGGATCGGGATCATTGCCATACCGTTGTTTCTGCTGATTGCCAGCGCTCTGACGTACGTGTTTTTCGGGCTGCAAAAACACCGCGAGGTAGACGAAACACGGCACGGGAGTCTCTGATGACCGCGGGAGGCAGGACTGAACTTCAGGTCCATCCCGTGGCCAATGTACTGCACGGTTGTCAATTCAAGCTATTGGAGTTTCCGATGAGGGGCATTAAAGATCGACAGGAGAATAGCCGATCGCCGGTTCGGAAGAAGGGCTTTCCCGCGAGGTCTTCTTTTTTCCGTGGAAAAGTGTGCGCGCTTGTTGCACTGTTGTTTGCCACGTGCATCTCGGCGGTCGGGCAGGATCTCGTCATACCCGAAAACCCGTTGAATGGACGATTCGTCTTCGAACAGAAGGGATGCATCAGTTGCCATGCCATCGAAGGGCAGGGCGGCAAGATTGGACCGGATTTGGGCGAGAAGAAGTTCTACGGAACGTTCCTTGATCTGGCCGCGATCATGTGGAACCACTCGCCGGTGATGTTGCGCCGGATGCGCGAACTGGACCTCCCGTTCCCGGAATTCGACCGGAAGGAAATCATGGAGCTTATCGCGTTCCTCTACTACCTGCGGTACCTGGATGAACCGGGAGACTTGTATCGCGGGAAAATCCTGGTGAAGGAGAAAGGGTGTCTGAACTGCCATTCGGTGGGCGGGAAAGGGAAAAAAGTAGGGCCCGCCTTTGACAAGATGAAGAAGTTCGTTTCTCCACTGTACATGGCCCAGGCCCTTTGGAATCACGGCCCCGGGATGGAAAAAGCATTGGCAAAACAGGGCCTGCGACGGCCGACGTTTTCGGGAAAGGAAATCGTCGATTTGAGTGCGTACCTGCGTTCGGCCAGCAAGGGAACGAACAGGGAAAAAGTGTACATGTCGCCGGGCAACCCCCGCGACGGGCAACGGGTGTTTCGGAAAAAAGGTTGCGAAAAATGTCACGCCGTCGATGGGGACGAATCGAAACCGGGACCGAACCTGAGGAAACTGGAATGGAACTACAGCGTCACCGAAATTGCCGGGTTGATGTGGAATCATGGCTCTGCCATGCGTGAAATGATGCGTGAATATCATATCGCGTGGCCGAAGCTCGAGGGCAAAGAAATGGCGGACCTGATTGCGTATCTCTACTTCCTGAAATTCACGGATGAACGCGGGAACGCCGGCGCCGGGAAGGAAATCTTTGTCGCCAAGGGCTGTGCGCGATGCCACGGGGCAGGCGGGAGAGGCGGCGATATTGGACCTGATCTCCGGCGAGCGCACGCGGTTTCCTCCTCTGTTACCCTGGCCCGGATCATGTGGAACCATGCCCCCATCATGGAAGAGTTGATTACGGAGAAAGCCATGAAATGGCCGGAATTGACCGGGCAGGAAATGCGGGACCTCTATGCTTTTTTGCAATCGCTCAAGAAATAAAACCAGAGCTGTTTTCGAAGACACTTTTGCGTCGAAGGAAGCCGAACGGTAACGTTCCGCCGACACGAGGTTCGATTGTCCGGGTATTACGCGGCGTGGGTGTTTCGGTAATTCATAACGGTCGGATCCTGATACATGGTTGACCTGCTACAACAAACGCGTCTTTTTCGTGAGTGCACTCGCCACGAGTTGGAGGACATTGCACGATATTGTCAAGAGGTACGATATCCGGAAGGGCAACGGATATTTGAAGCCAGACAACCGGCAGAAAATATTTTCATCGTGAAAAGCGGAATTATTGATCTTACGATGACGGTGGTCCATTACACGGTTCAACAGGATTTCACGATCGACCGGAAAGCGCCCGGGGATATGTTCGGTTGGTCGGCGCTGACCGAGCCCTATCGGTACACGCTATCCGCCGTTGTTACGAAAGATGCAGAGGCGTTGAAAATCCATCGTCTCGTGATCAAACGGTTATGTGAACAGAATATTTTTTTTGGCTACATGCTGATGAAGAATATTGCGACCATTATCGGGGAACGGTTCGCGCTCGCACGGCAGATGTTGACGGAAATCATTCAGCAGGATCTCTCCGAAAAAGAGTTGTGATCCATACGATCACGCGTAGTACCATACCCTCTCCCCGACAGGGAAAACGCACCGCGGCTTCAGCGTGCACCGGCATTCATCGGGAAGCGACAGATTCTTATCAAAACATCATCAGGAATGTTGAACGATCTTTTTCACAAAAATAGAAGAGGACCCCATGACGGCTGAAAAATATCATCACGCGCATTTCTTGCTTCTCCTGACTATCGGTTTCGCATGGATGTTTTTCCACAGCGTTCCTCTCGCGGCCCAGGGGGACTATTGCCAGGAATCACCTTGGAAAGGGAAAAAAGTGTTCAAAGAGAAAGGGTGCATACAATGCCACGCCGTTTACGGGCGGGGTGGCGACATCGGCCCGGATCTCGGAACGAAGAAATTCTACGGTACGTACATGCAACTGGCCTCGTTGATGTGGAATCACCTTCCCCGGATGTTCACGGTGATGGAAAGTCGGAAACGGCCGTTTCCGAAATTGACGGAAAAAGATATGAACCAGCTCCTTGCGTACCTGGCTTTCATACGCTATGTCGGGGAACCGGGCAGTGAGCACAGGGGCACGCGACTTCTTCGCTCCAAGCAATGCATCGTCTGCCATCGGTTTGGAGGCGAGGGGGGGACGATCGGTCCCGATCTCAGCAAGAGGAAGGAGTACCTTTCTGCCCTTTCGATGGTGAGCGCGATGTGGAATCATGGCCCGCAGATGCAGAAAATATTCCGCCGGCAGGACATCGAACCGCCGGAGTTCTCGGGAACGGAAATCGTCGATCTCACGGTCGCGGTTCGCTCCTACATGTCTCCGGTCAAGGTCCCGTCAACGGCCTTCAACCTTGGCGAGCCGTCGAAAGGGGAAAAGCTTCTCGAAACCAAGGGATGTACACGGTGCCATGCCGTTTCCGGGAAAGGGGGTAAGGTCGGACCGGATTTCGCCACCATCGATTTTAATTATTCCGTGACTCAAATAGCCGGGAGGATGTGGAATCATCTTCCCCGGATGTGGGAAATGATGAGTCGTGAAAAGATGGCCTTTCCGAAGTTTACCGAGGAGGAAATGGCGGACGTCATTTCTTACCTGTATGCCTTGAAATTGAACGATCCACCTGGAGACAGCAAGGCGGGCAAGATGATCGTGGAACAGAGAAATTGCCTGTCATGTCATTCCCTGCGGGGTACGGGGAGCAAGGACGCACCCGATTTAACAAAGATCGGTCCTTTGCGTAACCCGGTTTCTCTTATCACGAAAATGTGGAACCATGCGCCGGTCATGAAAAAGCAGTTGGAAAAGAAAGCGCTGCGGTGGCCCTGGCTTTCCGGCAAGGAGATGACAGACGTCTATGCATACCTGCGGAGCATGGTGAAGAAGAAGTGAGCCGTTGTTACCGGTAGATGGACGGAAGGGGAAGCGAGGTGTTTTTTAAAGACGGTTCCGCAAAACACGAGGTTATGTTTTGCTGTTCCGCGTGAATGAACTGTGCTCCGCGGGTCGAAGCGATCGCGGCGCGGCCGGGAGATGCCGTGTCGTGTTGCGGCGTCTTGAAGCACAACCATCCTGCTACGAAACCATAAATCGTTCGAGTTCCCTCCTGCTTTTTGTAAAGGCTCCGCGCAATGATCGCCGCGCGGAGAATGGCCGGGCGCACGGCGCCGCATGCATGGGGCGTTGAATACGTGCTTGCGGCGTCGTATCTTCGTCCTGTTGGATATGGTTGTGTTGCGAGCCGTGATACCTTTCCAATTTCTGCCCTGGCTCGTTGCTTCGCAAGGGCCTCATTTGTAAAACGGGTCGGTGTTCGTGTCCATGAACGTGCTGGTCATCGAAGATGAGAAAAAGGTAGCGGATTTCATCGCGAAAGGGCTGCAAGAAGCCGGATTCTTGGTCCATATCGCAACCAGCGCTGGTGCGAGCGAACGACTGATTTCCAAGCACGTCTACGACGTCATCATTCTTGACATCATGTTGCCGGACAAAGACGGCTTCACCGTTCTTCAATCGTTGCGGGAACATGGCATCGATGCGAAAGTCCTCATGCTGACGGCCCTCGATCAACTTGAAAACAAGGTGCGTGGATTGAACCTGGGAGCGGACGACTATCTGACGAAGCCTTTCGATTTCGAAGAGTTGAGCGCCCGGATAAACGCCTTGCTACGCAGGGGCAGATACGAACAAAAGGAAGTGCTCACGGCCGGGGACATCGTTCTGGATAAGACCGCCCAGAGAGTCACGAGGGCCGGTAAGTTGATCGAGTTGACACACCGGGAATTCATGCTGCTGGAGTATCTTCTTTTGCACAAGAACGAAGTCGTAACCCGCACCATGATTGCCCAGCACGTCTGGAATCTGGGTTTTGAAACGGGAACCAACGTCATCGACGTGTATATCAACTACTTGCGGCGGAAAATCGACTACGGCTTTTCCACCCGTCTTATCCGAACGATACGCAACCGCGGCTACATGCTGCAGGACGAATAATGAAACGGCCGTCTCTCCGGGTTCAACTCGTTGGTGTTTTCGTTCTTCTCTACAGTGTCCCGTTTATCATTTTTATCGTCTGGATGATGGATCACATCCAGGTGGATTTCCTGGAAGAAGTGGATGGCCAGCTTGAAAACGTAGCGGTAAAAATCGACTCTCTTTTAAAGAACGAGGGCAAGGAAATCTCTTCGACGAAGAATGTCATCCATGCGTTTGCCACCTTACTCGATCCCTCTCACACGCTCTTCGTAAGCCTGGATAGTGTAACGGTCTTTCGCTCAGCCAACTTTCCCTTCGATGTTTCTTCCATGTCTCTTGAGGGGTCGTCGCAATTGAGTACGGTACGGAAAGGCGATGCCTGGTACAGGGTGTATCAGAAGCAAACCAACGGTTTGGTTATCCACATCGCGGATAATATTACGATTTTGGAGCATACGATTACCGAATCGCGCCTTCTATTGCTTGCCTACATTCCCCTCGTTGTCATTATTTCCGTGGTCACGGGGTACTTCCTGGTCAGGAGGATCCTGCGTCCGCTCGACGACATCATTATCAAGGCCAGGGAAATATCCTCGGAGAACCTCAACCAACGAATACCAAACCCCCACACGGACGATGAAATCAGCAGGCTGGTTACCACGCTAAACGAAATGATCGAGCGGCTGGAGCGATCGTTCTCACGCATGGAACGGTTCACCGCGAATGCCTCGCACGAGTTGCGAACCCCCCTGACCATTCTGAAGGGAGAGTTGGCGGTGGTGTTGCAGAGAGAGCGCACGGCGGAAGAATACCGCAAGATTATGAAGAGCAACTTCGAAGAAGTGTCGCGCATCGCAAACACGGTGGAACGACTCTTCATGTTGGCGAAGATCGACAGCAACCTGATTCCGGTGGAGCATGAAATTGTGGATCTCGGCACCTTGGTGGAAGAAGTGTATTCCGAGGGCATGGTCCTGGCAAAAGAAACAGCCATCACGTTGGAATTGGACATCCGGGACAGGGTCGTCATGCGCGGCGATGTTATCCTTCTCACGCAGATGCTTCTCAACCTGGTGGAAAACGCCATCAAGTTTAACCATCCTTCGGGAACGGTCAGGATTTCGTTGGAACGGGTCGATGGCGTGGCCAGGGTGTCCGTGGCGGATACGGGTATCGGTATTCCCGAACCCTTCCTGGACAGGATCTTCGAGCGTTTTTACAGGATCAAAACGGGGGCGCCGTCCAAGAACACGGGAGCCGGTTTGGGACTCTCCATCGTGCAATGGATCGTGGATATCCATGGCGGCACGATCGAAGTGAGGAGCCGTCCCGGGACGGGAAGTACGTTTCTCGTCTTCTTGCCCATCCATTCCCGATATAACCCCAACAAACCCTAAGACTCTTTTAATCTTTTTCTAATGCATTTTTAATCTCTTTCGTGTAAATTTCCTTTCGAGATTATTGTCACGTGTTACTATTTGGGTATTAATCTCGCTCCTCGCTGAAAAATGCAAACCGCCTGATAACCCGAAAAACGGGAATTGCACAATATCCAAATGTCCATGTTCTCTGAAATCTTTGGAGGGATCGCATGAGAAAAAAGATACCACGCATTATTATGGTAGCCGGAATCGCGCTCTGTTATCTTGCCCTGTCGCCTCCGGTTACGGCACAGACGTACGTCGGATCAAAGGTCTGCATGACGTGTCACAACGCCACGAATGCCAATCTCGGATACAATATCTGGGAGGAATTCATGAAGACCGGCCATCCGTACAAGCTGAACAAAATCGATGGTAAACCGCCCACGTATCCGCCAAACACGTCGCCCGGTGTGCCCAACCCGCCGGCGGGAACCCAGTGGAGCGATTTCACTTACGTTATCGGTGGATACGGGTGGAAAGCCAGGTTTATCAAGCTTGACGGGAAGGTCTATACAACGACCGATAAGGCCCAGTACAATCTCGAGGACGGAAGCTGGGTGGCATATCACCTCGGTGAGGACAAGCCGTACAATTACAATTGCTTCAAGTGCCATACCACGGGTCCCGAATCGACCGGATCGTGGAACCAGCAGACGCCGGACCTAGGAACGTTCAAGGAACCGGGCATTCGTTGCGAAGGGTGTCACGGCCCCGGGAGTGATCACGTGGCCGATCCGGTCAATGTCAAACCGCCAAACCAGGGGAACATCCTCAAGTACGAACGGTGCGGTGATTGTCATCAGCGGGGAGGCAAGACGAACGCCATCCCGGCTTCAGGCGGCTTCATCAAGCACCACGAGCAGTTCAACGAGATGAAAGCATCGAAACACGGCGATGGAAACGGAACCGACCTGACCTGTGCCACGTGTCACGACGTCCATATTGCCGGGCGCTATCCCCAGGCCGCCTCGGAAGGTCTCAAGGCCATTAAAATCGATTGCGCCACCTGTCATCCGAACCACGTGGTTACCGTCAACGGCAAGCCCAAATCGATCGCATGTATCGATTGCCACATGCCCGATGCGAGCAAGTCCGCCATAGGCAAGCAGGTCGGAAACGGCTGGCGCGGCGACGTTGCCACGCACATTTGGCAGATCAATACGAATCCCGTGCCCAAGGATTCGATGTTCACGCCGGACGGAAAGGCCGTGGCCCTGAACAGTAACGGGCTTGCCGCGGTTACGCTCGATTTTGCCTGCCTCCGTTGTCACCAGCAGAAAGATGTTCAATGGGCTTCCAAGTACGCAAAGGAAATTCACAAGAACGGTATTGTGACGCAACCGGCGTACGTTGGTTCCCAGAAGTGCGCCACCTGCCATAACGCGGTGAATCCCAACACCGGGTACAATATCTGGGAAGAGTTCATGAAGACCGGACACCCGTACAAGCTCAACAAGGTGAGCGGCGGGCCGCCGACCTATCCCCCCAACACAAGCCCCGGCGTGCCGAATCCTCCACCCGGTACGCAGTGGGATGCGTTTTCGTACGTCATAGGCGGATATGGTTGGAAGGCACGGTTCATCAAGCAAGACGGCAACATCTTTACCACGACGCAACAGGCACAGTACAATCTCGAAGATGGCAGTTGGGTTGCCTATCACTTCGGAGAGACCAAGGCGTACAATTACAATTGCTTCAAGTGCCATACCACCGGTCCGAATGCCGGGGGATCCTGGAACCAGCAGACCAGCGGCCTGGGCACGTTCTCGGAACCGGGTATCCGTTGTGAAGGATGCCACGGGCCCGGAGGCGAACACGTGGCTGACCCGACAAACGTCAAACCGCCGATCCAGGGAACGGATCTCAAGCTCGAACGCTGCGGCGACTGCCACCAGAGGGGCGGAAGGACATCGGCGATTCCCGTCTCCGGTGGGTACATTCGCCACCACGAACAGTTCAACGAAATGATGGCATCGAAACACGGCGACATAAAGCTGACCTGTGGCACGTGTCACGACGTTCACATCGCGGGAAGGTACCCCAAGGCGGCCGGTACGGGTCTCAAGGCGATCAAGAAGGAATGCACGTCCTGCCATCCTAATAAGCAGATAACCATCGACGGGCAGCCGAAGAACATCGAGTGCATGGATTGTCACATGCCCGATGCCGGTAAATCCGCCATCGGCAAACAGGTCGGGAACGGTTGGCGCGGCGACGTGGCAACCCACTTGTGGAAGATCAACACCGATCCCGTCACCAAGGATGCCATGTGGTCCGCCGACGGAAAAACGGTAAAGCTGGATCAGGACGGCCACGGGGCCATTACCCTGGATTTCGCCTGCCTGAAATGCCACCAGAACCAGACCGTTGAGTGGGCATCCAACTATGCCAAGAAAATCCACGAGGGGATATCAACCAGTGTCGATTTGACCGGGTTGCCGAAGGCGTTCGAACTCTCGCAGAATTATCCTAATCCCTTCAATCCCTCCACCACGATAGAGTACCGGCTTCCCGAACGGTGTTCGGTAGTTCTGGAAATAATGGATATCTATGGAAGAACGGTACGCACCTTGGTAAACGACCAGGGAGAGCCGGGAACACACCGGGTCACGTTCGATGCTTCGGGGCTGGAGAGCGGTTTGTATCTCTATCGCCTCACGGCGGGGAATGTTGTTCTCACCAGGAAAATGCTGCTGGTGAAATAAACCCTGTCGGATCGTCATAACCAACAATGCCGGGTCGCAAGATCCGGCATTGCTGTTTTATGGAACCCGCCCGTGGCACGCGGCGGCAAGAATGGCGTCATGGTGTATTCAACCGTATCGCGAAACCAAAGCCAGGCGCGGCGCGTGTACACAAGTTCCGCTGAGAAATGAACGCACGGGAAGCTATGGCCGAGGGTTGCGGCCCTTGGGTCCGGAGGAGAGGGGGCTCAAAACACCGGGACCACGGGTAGGGAAAAATCTCCGCGCGAGGTCTGGGTACGCTGGCGGTAAGTGTAAGTGGTTGGGCACGAACGAGGAGATTCGCGCAACGACGCGAACGTGCTCAAGTAGTGTTTGGTTTACGCTCGATTTTCTTGATGTACAGGAAGAGTACAATGACGAGGAACGTTATAATCAACGTCGCAACAGCCAGTCCCCATCTGCGGAAATAGAATTCATCGATGGCAGCCCGGCCCGCCGCCTTGGTGTCTTCGGCGATTTTCAATCCCTTGTCGACGGTCTCGTGGAACTTGGCCAGGTTGAACGCATGCACCGCTGTACGTGCTTGCAGCCGCACCTGGTTGACGTCGCGCAAGGCAAAGCGTTCGTCTTCCACTTCCATGCCTTTCTGCTCGGCGACGTCTAACAAGCGCTCGGCGTTTGCATAACTGCTGACCAGGCTGTCCAGGAGCGAGCGCATTGCGAGAGCGGCCTTGTAGCCTTTTGGATTGGAGGAACTCGAGTGGCATCGCGCGCACAACCCGCCCTTTTCGACACTGATCATTTCAATGGTCGCGGGTTGGATATCGTGGTTGCCGTGGCAGGTTTCGCATTCGGGAAGATTGCGTTCGTCGAACACCTTTTTATGCGGGCTTTTACGGAACAACTCCGCGTTCAGGGCGTGGCACGTACCGCATACATTGGAAATGGATTCGACGCCGGGAGGGAAGGCGCCGTGGTTACCGTGGCAGTCGTTGCACGTCGGCGCGCTGGCGTCGTGTTTCTCCAGCAAGGCGATCCCGTGTACGCTTTTCCTGTACTGCTCCACCTGGTCGGTGGGGATGTGGTAGGAAGCCATGTATTCCGGGTCGCTATGGCACCTGCCACAGGTGGTGGGAATGTTTTCCGCGTATATGCTGGAGGTTGCATCGTCGGGAGGCTTGATCGTGTGCGCGGTATGGCAACTGACGCAAGTTGCAACCTTGGGGTCTTTCTTGGCGTGCAACAACCCGTGAACGCTGGTCCGGTACTTGCTCAACTGGTCGGTCGGCAGCGAGGGATTGTACTGCCGCATGTACCCGGGGTCGTCGTGGCAGCGGGCGCACGTGCCGACGACGTTCAAGGGCGAGACTGGCGACTTGGGATCGGAAACTTTCCTGACACCGTGGGCGCCGTGGCAGGTCGTGCACTGCGCAATGTTTTCTCCGGCGGTGGTCGATCCTTCGCCGTGCACGCTGGCCAGGAGGTTGTCATATTGTCCCGTCGGCCCGGTGTAACCGTAGGACCTCATTTTTTCTTCATCGTTATGGCATTTTCCGCACCGTTCCGATATCTCGTTCGTTTTGGGAACGCCGAGGAATCCGGCGCTCTTGCTCATGGCAACGTCCATGTCGTCGCTTCGCTTGTTGCCGCCGTGACAGTCGGCACAGGAAAGCCCTTTTTTGCGATGAACGTCGAACTTGAACTTGATGGCTTGGGGTGTATCCAGCGAGAGATGGCAATCGAGGCACTCATCGACGCGCTGTCCGAACGAGGGCTCGGAGAAGAGGAGGAGCGCGGCAGCGATGAACATTCCCGCCGACAAAAATGATGTTGTGTATTTTTTCGTAATGGTATTGTTCACGATGCTAACCAACCAACTATGGTGAACACGATGATGAAAATAATGGCGAAGATCCCGACGTACGTGAAAAACCGGCTTTGCTGGCCCCGGGAGGATTTCTTATCCAGGAATGGAACCACGGTCCACAGGGCGCCCGCAATACCGAACAACACGATGCCTAGTACCTCTCCCTCGATAAACCAGACGTGGGATGGCAACATCTTCAGTACCTGGAACATGAAGAGGAAATACCATTCAGGGGAAATGCCCGCGGGAGCCGAGGCGAATAAGTCGGCTTTTACACCGAGTTCCCAGGGGAAGAAGACGGCGAGAACGGCAAGGATGTTCAACACGATCAACCACAGGAGAAGGTCCCGCAAGACGAAATTGGGGAAGAACGGCATGGAGTCATATTTCTTGTCTTCCTTGGGATTCAGCGGCGTGCTCATGCCCTGGATCTGAACCAGGAAGAGATGGATGCCGAGCAGCACCGTGAAAATCGCCGGGAAAAGGGCCACGTGGAATCCAAAGAATCGCGACAACGTTGCGCCGGTGACGTTGTCACCGCCGCGCAACAACACCAGGAGCGGTTTGCCGATCAGGGGAACCGATCCCGCGATGTCCGTTCCAACCTTCGTAGCGAAAAAGGCCAGCTCGTTCCACGGTAACAAGTAGCCGCTGAATCCGAACGCCAGCGCCATGAAGAACAAGAGCATGCCCGTGATCCAGGTGATCTCCCGCGGTTTACGATACGCCTTGGTCAGGTACACGCTGAACATGTGTATGAACGCCGCGAGAATCATGAGGTTGGCGCTCCAACTGTGAATGGACCGGATCAGCCAACCGAATTGGACCTTGGTCATGAGGAACTTGATGCTTTCGAACGCGGTGTCTGCTCCGGGGCGATAGTAAAACAGGAGCAGAATACCGGAAAACACCTGGACAATAAACAGAAATAGCGTAACCCCCCCGAAGTAATACCAGACCGAGTGCCGGTGCTTGGGGACTTCCTTGTGCTTGATGAACTCGATGAATGCCGAGAGGCTGACCCGCTCGTCAAACCATTGATACAACCTGTTCAACTGTTTCTCTACCTGCGTGTTTGTGAATGAATGTTACGATTTTGTAACAAGAATCTCGTCATTTTTGATTATGACATTGTACGCTTCAAGCGGACGCGGAGGGGGGCCGGCAATGTTGCGGCCGCTCAGGTCATACCGGCCGTTGTGACACGCGCACCAGATCAGACCCATGTCCTGACGGTATTGGACCGTGCAATCAAGATGCGTGCACGTGGCGCTGAAAGCCTTGAACTCACCATCCTTGGTTTTTATAAGAATCCCCGGCTGGTTGCCGAAACGAAAAATAGTGCCGGAATCGTTCTCGAAGTCACCGATCTTGCCCACCTTGACGCTGGTGACCTGCGCGCCGGTAACTTTTGGTGGATTCAGGTATGCCAGTATGGGATAGAAAATTGCCGCGAGCCAGGCAAGGATTCCACCCGAGAGGGCGTATTTAAGGAAATCGCGCTTGGTTCCGTTGGGAGATGATTGATTATCCATAAAAATTGTGTATTAAATATCTTGATCAGGGTGTAAAACTAATTTCATAAAATTAAATAAAGGAATTTAGGTTGTAAAATCCAAAACATCATTTTATCCCTCCCGGATCGTCGCCAAGGGTTACCGTACCGTAGGATTCGCGATACCCGCGGTGGGCGGCGGTGTCCGCTCATGTTACGGCCAGGAGATCGTCTGCGAGTACGGCAGGTTGATCCTGGAAAAAGGAGTAATACTCGAATTCGTCGAGCATCCAGTTCTCGTAATTATATTCCCGCACGTCCGGTTCTACGCTCTCGTGTGCGAAGATAGCCTTTCGCTCGTACTCGTGGTATTCCGCCACCGGGATGCGGGCATGGAGGCGGTGGGATGGGATCCCCGCCAAAGTCCGTGGAAAACGCTTCACCGTTTCCTCGGGCAGGCCGGCGAACGCCAGGCGGTGCAGGGTAGGGATGCGTTCCCGCTCTTCGCAGAAGACGTGCTTGGTGATGTGGTGCGCGACGATGTGATCGGGATGGAGAGAGCCGCCCTGCACGTCGAACGTGATCAGGACGGCGGGAGCGAGTTCGCGTACCAGCGCTTGCACGTCACGGATGAGAACACGGGGGTCGAGGTCCCGCAGCCCTCCGTCGGGATAGGAGCGGAGGAATACCTTGGCGATGCCTAGGTGCGCCGCTGCGGTTGCCAGTTCCCTCGTGCGGCGGGCGGCCATCTCCTCCGGGGAAAGATTCAGCCGCCGGCGATGGCGGCTCGCTTCTCCCCTGGTCAGTGTCAGGAGGTACCACTCGGCGTCGCCCGACCGGGCGTAACGCGCGATGGTTCCACCCATGAGAAACGATTCGTCGTCGGGGTGGGCGAGGACGGAGAGGATGCGGGGAACACTCATGGGCAAAGGGTGGAGAACCGTAACGGCATCTAACGCGACACCCTGATTTTCCGTGTCAGGACCCGCTCCGGGAAGATGGCGCGGAGGAAATACATCCCCGGGGAAAGGTTCGAAAGATCCGCCTGGAGACGCCGCAGCCCCGGCGTGATTTCGGCGTCGAACACGACGGCGCTGGTACGGCCCAACACGTCGTGGAGCGTGATGCGCACCGGTCGGCTGTCAGTGGAACCGGTGGCAATGTCGATGGACAGGGGGTCACCCCGATGAAGCGGGTTGGGGTAAGCCGCGAGAACAGGCGCTCCGGGCGAGACGGAGGCAACCATGATCCAGCCGGAGAAGCTCACCGTCCAGTCCGCGTCGATCTGGCGCAACCTGTAGAGCGAAGTTCCGGGCGCGGGCCGGTTGTCGGTGAACCGGTACGAGTGCGGCTCGGTGGTCGTGCCGTTGCCGGGCACGAAACCGATGACGGCCGAACGTTCGTCGGAAAGGCGCTCGATGGCGAACCCGGCGTTGTTGGTTTCCGTGGCGGTGCTCCAGCGAAGGATGACCCGGTTTCCTTCGAAAACCCCGGTGAACGCCGTCAGCTCGACGGGGAGCGGCCCCAGGATGCCGGCAAGCTCGGCAACGGACGCGGCAGCCAGTTTTGTCACCGCCTTGAAAAATTGCTGGTGCTTCGATGCGGATGCTTTTTGCCACGTGTCCAGCACCGAGTGGTAGTAGGGGTTGAAATCCGAGGGCGAGGTGAACTCCTCGATGAGCAATACCGCCGATTTATCCTGCGCCCAGAAACTGGCGTGATCGGAACGGGTGGTTCCGTTCGGAATGATGTTTACGATTGTGGAAAGGCCGTACAGGTTGTTTACTTCCAGGATGTATTGTCCCAGGTCGGCGGAGTACTGGTTTCCGAAATTGGGCTGTCGGTGGACCTGGACGACCTGGTCGGCGTCATCGTCCCACATGATCATGTCCAGGTTGATCACGGCGTAGATGCTGTCGTTCTTATGCCTGGCCGCGTAATCCTTTGACCCCAGGAGGCCCAGTTCCTCTCCGCCGAAGGTGATGAACTTGATGGTGCGGTAGAACTTGTACCGGGAAAGCAGGCGGGATAGTTCCAGCACGCCGGATGTGCCGCTGGCGTTGTCGTCCGCTCCCGGTTTGCCCGGACCGGCGGAGTCGAAGTGCCCGCACACGATGACCTCGGATTCAATCTGTCCCGGCAGGGTTCCGATAACGTTCAACTTGTGCGAGGTCGCGGAGCCAGCGGTGTCGTTTTCGAACGCAGCCTGGAGACCGTTGGTCGTGAAGTGCATGTAGATGAACTTGGCGGCGTTGCGGAAATCCTGCGTTCCCCCCGCGCCCGCGTACCGTCCGCTGAAAAGGAACGTCTCGTTGTTCCACTCGGCGGGCAGGGCCCCGGAAAGCTGGCGGTCGTATTTCCGGAGCGTGTCGAGAGACACCTTTCCGATAATCGTCGCCGTGTACGAATCATAGGTCGGGGCGCCGAAATGATTTTGCGCGGCGAGCGAAACGGTAAGAAAAAACACGGCAAACAATATAATCAGGATGCGCATGGATATCTCGGTCTATTGCTGGTGATGCATAGGGTGTCCGTATATCTTCACGGTTGTATTTCCTCCAGCGCTTTTTTCAGCGCGGGAATTTCCGGCAGGTCTTTCCGGACCAACACCATAAGATAGTAATTGCGATTGAACAGGAGGGCACCAACCATTGTGTAATCGCTGAAACGTGGATGGGAAACCAGCTCGCGGTCGTGGCCCATGTCCGTTGCCACGTCAAGACCGTTCTTGGAATAAAGGACGAGGACGTCAGGCGATTGCCGCATGACGCGGTCGGCGGAAAAGCCCTCGCGCGCCGTGTGGACGTCGTTGAGGCCGATGAGATCGATGGTTCGGAAACGAGAGTAAAACGGAATGGCTCCCGCGTCGCCACACGCGAGCGTGCGTTGCTCCGGCCGACTGAATACCACGTTGAGTGCCTTCCCCAGCGGAATGTTGGCACGGTTCATACCCCGGCCGTACACGCGGGCCTCGGTGTCGATCGAGCTGAAGGTTGCCATGAAAATTACGATCATTGCCAGCGCCGCCCCGGCCGGCGTGATTACGGGCGAGGAAGGAAAGTACCCCTTGTGCACGGGTAGCATCATCAACAGCACCAGGGGGAAGTACGGCGCCAGGTACCGGTGGGCGGTGCCCATGATGGGATTCACGCCCAGGTAGAACAGGAGTATCACGCCCACGGGTACGAGTAGCAGCAACAGGTGGGAAGGCGTACGATGCCGCACCCGGTGCACCACGGCCATGATCGACGGGACGGCACAGTAGATCAATATGAACGATACTACGTAAGCCAGTCCGCGGGGATCGAGCAGTCCGCCCTGGTGCTTGAGGTAAAAGGGATTGGGCAAC
>JAJRXL010000227.1 GCA_024276335.1 Bacteroidota bacterium | reverse complement strand
GGCGATCTCATCCAAATTAACAGATTGCTTCGGGCTTCGCCCTCGCAATGACCTGTTTTTAGAAGTTTCTAATACACATAGCACACTCCGGTTTTAGTGCAGTCTAGCGGCCAAGATCACCAGCCGCCACGGAGCGCAGAGGAGTTGTGGTTGGATGCGGAACCATTCCGGCCGATTCCATCCGATTCAATATGCGAAACCAGGAAATCGGACATGATACGTGCTATCTGCGTAGTGCCGAGCGGTGTCGGATGTATATGATCATTAAAATATTCGGGCCGTCCGGAGAGTTCCGTGACATCTATTATGGACTCTGGTGGTATTTCTTGATCGATCACGTCGTAAATACCTTGGAACGCCCGTACGTGGGCATTGTGGTCGAAACCATGATACTCGTATCGACACCTATTGCGCTCGCTATTAGGAAGGTCCGGTGCAACCAGGGTTGCTTGCTTTGCTACATACAATCTGGCTCCAATGATTTCTGCTGCAGATTTAAGGAGTTTTAGATTTGTTCTCCAGATTTCAAATCCCCTCCGGTCGAATTCCGTAGAAAGCGGTGTGGTATTATTAGTGCCTGCCTCTCCAGCCAGATGCTTGGTCAATTTCAAGCGGATACGTGTCAATGTTTGCGACCAATAGATAAAAGGATCTATCCAGTAAGGTTCATAACGTTTAACCGGTTTTCCGGTGTTTTTAAAGGACCACGACCCGTCAGGCAAGCTGCGCCATTTGGTTATTTCATCAACCTTGGTGAAATAATACATCTCGTTCCAACCGTGATATACGACGACAATATCCGGGGTGAAATGCCGAATCCTGCTCCAGAGTCGTCCGTAGGATTCGAATGATGTATAACCTCCTACAGCACCGTTGATGAAATCAATATTTTTACCCGTTCTCTTTCGAATCATCGCAATTGTTTTCCATGGCCAAGTATCGACATCTTTTAAATTGTACCCTGTTCCAGCAGTGGAAGACCCACCAAGGAAAACGATCCGGATAGTGTTCCTTGGCTTAATAACGGATATGTCGGGTGTTGACATGAAACCTTGTGCGTTTACTGTCTTACCTTTGGAATACTCGCCTGGTTTAGGTCGATATGCTGAAAATGCATCGAGGAAAGCCCATTTAGCCATGGGATTTGGTCCGGCGATCCGTCCCGTCAACACGTCGAGGTGTAACGGGGGGAAGGAAGCGCGCACATAAATTTCAAGCGCCGTAAATGCTAATATGCAGGGGAGCAGAATAATAATAGAGGTGAATAGAACCTTCTTTTTTCGTGAAAGCTGTAGTCCTTTCATTTTTTATATGCCATCGTCTGTTTGAAAGGGTTTTGGATAAATTTCTTTTTTCTAAGTCCTTTGCAAATGAATAGAGGAGCCCACGGCATAGGGTTCGATCGGCGAATCAGGGCTTACTGCAGGTCTTCTTGAATGCTACCCGCAAGATGGATTTGTTCCCATGATACAGCTTCCTATCTTATCTGTTGACCTGATACGTTGCTCCAGCCTCCAATTCATGTTTACTCCAGATTCCTATCCAGCTGTTCATCCAACATCTGCAAAATTTCCGTCCTCGCAAGGATGTGCCCCTCTCAGTCTCATTTGACCGAATGAGCAAAAAATTGACCGGGATAGCCTTTTTGGATTTCTCCTCTATATGGATATCAGTCAAACGTAAACAAACGAAGACAAAATTTCAAAGATTCTGTGGAGTTATGCGTGCTTTACGCGGAACGGGAAACATGTCCATTCGCTGGCCCGATACGGCTCTCGGCTTGCCCACGCGCACGGCGTTTAAGCACTGGTATTCGCGACAGTCGATCTTGCATGGAGCAACCGGCGCAGGGTTGGATCATGAAAAAACTTACGTGCGATGTCCTTGACGCATTTCAGAATGTAAAAAGTGACCGATATTCACAGCGCTAACCATAAGCTGATATCATTCCACCCTGCCCGCAAGTTCCTTGGTTTTCCTGGAATCCGTATTATGCGTACACGAGACTCATGGGAACCACGGAAATGAGCGTTTCCATGTTTCCACCTGAACAAATTCCAGCGAGAGGATACATCATGCGGACGATTATTCTGATTTTCATGGCGGCTGCTTTTCTATGTGGACCAATTCACGGGCAGGATGCGAGCCCCGGGCAACAGGAAAACGAACTGCCGAAAGGAGACATCCTCTTCCCGGAAGAGGAAATCCAGGGTATAGCCCTCTGGACTGATGCGGTAAAGGAGTTCTCGGGAAAGAAAGAACCGCTTACCATTCGCGACTACCTCGGACTGGAGTACCCGCGGAGCCTGGTTGCTTCGCCCGATGGCAGGTACGTTGCCTTCACGATCAGGAAGCCTTCGCGCGACTTTCAGGGCTGGGAAACGCAAGTGCACGTATTGCGTGTCAGGGACAGGAAAAGCTGGCAGGTCACGACGTCCGCCGCGAGCTGTTGGTCCCCGGCCTGGTCGCCGGATGGAAAGGTGCTGACTTTCCTGTCCATGCGCACGTCTCCTCACGGGGGGGAAAGCACGCAACTGTTTGCCCTGCCCTTCATGGACGGCGGGGAAGCATACGCTATGACTTCGCTGGAGAACGGGGTGGAGGAATACGCGTGGTCGCCTGCCGGCGGCGTGATTGTCCTGCTTACAGAGGAATCCCTGGTGAGGGAAGAAAGTCAGCGGGGGCTGAAAACCACCGCTCGTTCAAGCCGCGATCCGAAGCCGGGAAAGGTACTCTACCTTCTCGATCCGCGAACCGGCGAAGCTTCTTTTCTTGCCTCGGTCGATCGGGGTGTCGCCAACCTGCGCTTTTCGCCGGACGGCAAGCTGATCGTCTTCCAGAGCAACCGCACCGGCGAGTACAACGACGAGCAGAAATACGACCTGTTCATCATGAACCTGGACGGAAGGTTGCGGCAATTGACCGATGATCCCGGACCCGAGACCGTTCCGCGTTTCTCGCCGGATGGGAGAAAGGTGGCTTTTATTACGCAGACTGTTCCCGATATCGAGTTCGCCGAAACAGATGTCTCCATAGTGAACGTGGATGGAAGCGGCAGGAAAAACCTCACCGGTGATTTCGATTATTCCGTCAAGGGTTTCACCTGGACGAAGAACGGGCGGCTCCTGGCGCAAGTGGACGAAGGCATGTACACACGCGTGTACAGCCTGGATCCTGGCGGCGGAACGATGGAACGCGTGGCGGGCGACAACGTCGTGGTGTCCGACCTGGCCGTAGC
>JAJRXL010000226.1 GCA_024276335.1 Bacteroidota bacterium | reverse complement strand
GCGACGGCTTCCGGGTCAGCCCCGACATGCTCTCGCTGCGGCAGAATGAGACCGGGTGTTTCACCGTCCGGTTCGACGCGCGGACGGACATCGTGTGGCCCGACGGCCAGGGGGGCAGGCCAGCGGTCATTCTGCACGAAGCATTCGTGCCGGTTGTCGGCTGCCCCGAAAAAGTCATTCACGTGGTGGCGCGGGTGGATACGATTCCGACCCTGTTTTCCCGGTGCATCTTCCGGTGGGACCAGAACGAGTTCCTCGGTTACAATTTCACGCCGCCGGAGCAAAAGGGATCGGACGTGCGCGACCCCGACCTGGCCAACCAGGTGACGGATTTCGTTATGCTGCGCATGAACGGCGTCGCCTCGGCCGACGTGCGCATCCGCAGCGGATGGAAACTGATCCGCACGGGCGTGACCAGCCAGGCGGACTTTACATTCGATCTCGTCCAGCAGTGGCCGAACGCCGCCGACATCACGCGGCCGCCGTTCAACACCACGCCGGAAACGACGTTCGATCTGTTCTCCGTGTACTCCATCATCGTGGAGCGGAACACTAACGTTACCTACGCCCTGGTGCGGGTACGCGAAATCAGCACGGACGGGGAAAAGGAAAAAATCTGCCTGGACGTTTTGTACCCCATGCCATGAAAAAACGATGGGATATTGTGAAACGGAAAAAGAAACCGGCCATGAAACGAGCGTTCTTGACGATCATCATACCGGGCGCAGTTCTTATCAGCGCGTTGTCCGGCTGCGCGGCGGGTGATAAAACGACGAAGAACCAAACCGCCGGAGCGGTCTTCGTTGGTGCTTCCGTGGTAAACCTTGAGCGGGTCAACTCGGAGTGGGACGATTTCGCGCCCGTGCTGAATGCCACGGAAACCGAACTCCTCTTCACGTCGAACCGTCCGCACGAAGGCCACAACACGTTCATCGACAATGAGAGCAAGTACGGCGAAGCGATTTTTTCATCGGTGGGCGGCGGGACGACCTGGCAGGCGCCCATGCTCAACGTCACGTTCTCTTCAGGGCGGTTTAATTCCGGTACCTTGTCGCTGACCGCCGACAACAGGACGGTGTTTCTCGGCGCTTCGTACAAGGAGAAAGGCGCCGGGGGAAACGACATCTGCGTCACGCGGTGGAATGGGAATACGTGGGAGCCCCCGTCTCCCCTCCCCGGGGTCAACTCGCCCTGGTGGGATTCCCATCCTGCCGTTTCACTCGACGGTTCGATGCTGGTTTTCGCCTCCGACCGTCTCCCACAACCGCCGACCACGGAATTGACCGGAAGACGGCAGGTGGATTTGTGGATGACGACGCGGGACGACGCGGGAAACTGGTCGCCGCCCGTGCCGCTGCCTTCAAGCGTCAACAGCGCGGCCTCGGAAATCTCGCCCCAGTTCGGTCCCGACGGCTACCTGTACTTCGCCACCGACCGACGCGAGAATCACGGCTTCGATATCGCCAGGACGCGGCATGTTTCCGACACCGCGTGGACGCCGTTGGAATACCTCCCCGCCCCGGTGAACGGCGCGTTCAACGACTGCTTTCCCTTCCTGACAGCCGACCGCGGTCGCATCCTGTTCGCTTCCGACCGGCCGGGTGGCAAGGGAGGTTTCGATCTCTATGCCACCGATTTTCCCTACCGCATCCGCTTGGCGGGGACCGTGCGCCTGACCAGCGAAACCGGGGTCAGCGTACCCGCAACGGGCTTAGCGATTACCGTTCGGGACATCGAAAGCGGGGACCGGCAATTCGCGGTGACGAACGAGGAAGGACGTTACGAAATCGAACTCAAGGCGAACAGGCGCTACATCGTCGTGCCCAAAGCGGAAGATTGCTACCAGAGTACGCGGATGGATTCCGTGTTCACGACCGTTCCGTTTTCGCTGGACACTACGCTGGTGCGCGACTTTGATCTGAAGCGTGTCGTGTTCGCCAAGTTCGAACTCGGGCGCAAGAACGTCCCCTTCTTCGTCACGGGCTACTGGTACCCCAACACGAAGAAGAACCTCGATCGTCTTCGCCGCCGCATTTCCCTCGGCGAAATCGACCTGACGCCCGGCGGCAAGACCCCGTACATCGATCCCGATGACGAGGACTACTGGGCGTACGCGGAAGAGGTGGAGAAGATATTCCGGGAGCTGTACGACACCATCGAGACCCGCATCCTCCCCCACTTCAACAAGTGCGCGGGGGAGCATGACATTCTCAACATCGAGGTGCGTGGTTTCGTGGATCCGAGGGGCCTGGCATACGGTATCTATATCGATCCGACTGTCAAAACGGAAACGGCCGTTATCAAAACCGGCGACGTCATGGCGGGCCAGGAAGGCAACATCAAGCTTTCGCACCTGCGCGCGTTCTACGCGGCCAGGATGATCGAAGAAGACCTTTCCCGGCGCTCAGCCACGTTTAGAAGGTTGAATAACGAAGGCCGCGTCCGCTGGATCATCCGGGGTGAAGGTATCGATCCCACCGGCAACGTGTCGCGGCTCGCCGACGCCGCCAAGCGCCGTATCGACGTCAAGCTCTGGATCGAGTAGCGCAACAATATCCGGGTAATCTTTTTCTTCCCGGTGCAACAAACCGTTTCCCGAAGCAAAGGTACCCTGGCGGTGTTACATCGCGCGCGGTTGCCATCTCCCGCCGTCAAAAACACGGTACAAGCCCTGTTCTTCAATGCAGTAGGTTCGTATGGTCTTGAATCAATAAGAAGGAGGTTGTCATGCCCGTTCGGAAACTGAAAGAATTTCTCGACAGCAACAACATCGAGTACGTCACGATCCGCCATTCTCCTGCGTACACGGCCCAGAAGATCGCGCATTCGGCCCACGTGTCCGGCAAGGAGCTGGCGAAGACCGTAATGGTAAAAATCGACGGGGCGATGTGCATGGCGGTGCTGCCCGCCCCGTACAGGGTCGATCTCGAAGCCCTGCGGAAAGCATCGGGGGGAGAGACGATCAGCCTGGCCACGGAAGAGGAATTCCGCGACCTGTTTCCCGGCTGCGACCTCGGGGCGATGCCGCCCTTCGGCAATCTCTACGGCATGGACGTGTACGCGGCGGAAAAGCTCGCCGAAGATGAAGACATCGTGTTCAACGCCGGATCGCACTGGGAACTGATACGCATGAAATACCGGGACTTCGAACGGCTTGTCAAGCCGAAGCTGGTGAAATTCGCCGAGTTGCGGTAGTGCCTCTCATCTGAATACTCACGCGCGCGGCGGCGTCTTCATGCGGGGATGGAGCTATCTTGTGTATGTTTTGGACAGGGAAGAACTTGTTGACTTTCACTTTTCAAGTCTTTATCATGAATCGATTGCGTTGCAGGATTGACATCCGATCATTCAATGAGGGAGTAATATCATGATCAAGTCTGGTACTGTTGTTTTTCTCACGCTGCTTCTTTCCGTTACCTTCGCGTTTGCCCAGGATCAGAGTATAGGAGTTCATCTTCCCGATTACTACCAGGTGTACCAGCCGTGGAACGTGCCGGCTCCTTCGCCCTTGTCCAAGACCGGCAGGGGCTGGAGCGCCTTTACCGCGCGCAATCCATCCTGGAACGCGTTCTTCAACCGGGCTACCGGCAACCCCCACAGGGCCTGGGGGAAGGGAGTTCAGATCGAAGGTGTTTCGGCAATCACCGGCCAGAATGCCGCGCGGGCGGGAGAGCTTTTCCTGCGACAGTTCGCGGACGTGCTGCGCGTTCGACCGGATGAGCTCAAACTCTTGCAGGCGGAAAACGTCAACGGCAAGTGGTATTACTCGTGGAAACAGACCTACAAGGGCCTCGATGTGCTGAACTCCTACACCGTCGCCCGTGTCACTTCGGACGGACGCGTGTTCCTGTTCGGCTCCGATTTCAACCCGGACATAGATGTTTCCATAGACCCCACGCTGAGTCCCACTGCAGCGCGCGAGTTCGCCAAGGCCGGTCTCCGGGGCGATCCCGTTGCTATGCGTACCGAGGGAAACAAGCTCTACATCTTGCCTCTTCGGTATGACGCGTTTAACGAGTACCGACTCGTCTATAACGTCGTGGTGACAACCGATCCCGAACACGCGTGGGATACCTACATTGACGCGCATAACGGGGCCATCCTCTGGCGGTACAACTTAGTGCGCCGCTTCGTCGCCGCCGACCGGCCTCCAGGAACAACGAAGACCTTTTCCGGTCGCATCACTGCCGATATCTTTCCCAACTCGTATATCAATCCTTCGGAAAATCGCCCCATGCGGGACATGTACGTCTGGGTGGAGGATACGATGCTGGTTACGGATGACAGCGGCAGGTTCAGTCTTGACGTGAGTGGAAAGGACTCAGTCCACGTAATCGTTCGTCTCTCCGGCCTGTTTACACGGGCTTTCCGCGCGGATTCAGCAAAGGCGGGAGGAAATGCCGTGGTGGATACGGTGGTAGCGGCCGACAGCGAGCTGCTTGTCAACTGGACGAACGAGAATTCACACGCGGCCGAAAGAATGACCGCCTACCACGTGACGGTAGTGCACAACTACACGCGTTTTCTCGACTCTTCGGATGCTGCATCCGGCATTGATAAGCAGATTCCCGCGATTGTGAACATCAATAGGTCGTGCAACGCTTTCTGGAACGGAAAGCGCGTTAATTTTTTCAAAGAATCCGGCAGGTGCGGCAACACCGGTGAGATGGCGGACGTCATTTACCACGAGTACGGGCACGGGATAAACCAGATCATGTACCAGGCGCTGGGCCGGGAAAAAGGCATGGTCAACGGCGCCTTGAACGAGGCCACGGCCGACATCCAGGCAAACCTCATACTCGACGACCCGCGCATCGGGATCGGCTTTCGCAAACCCGCAAACCCGCCAAACTACGGGATCATTCGCAACAGCGATAACGACTACAAGTACCCGGAGGATCTCAAAGGCGAAATCCACAGGGACGGGATGATCCTGACCGGCGCCATGTGGGATACGCGCAAGAACATCGGCCTCGACATCACGCGCAAGCTGGCCCAGTTTGCCCGGCACGGGACACCGGACGCGGGAAACCACGGAGAAGCGTTCACGGATTACTTCTTCGAAATCCTGGTTGCCGACGATGACGACGGCGACCTGTCCAACGGCACGCCCCATTCCACGGGCATCATCCCGGCGTTTATCAAGCACGGCATACCAGCCGCCGGAATCATACTCGCCCACAACCCCCTGAAGGACCAGTTGCCCGACAAGCCGATTACCATTACGGGCAGCGCTCGTGTCCCTATATCGTTGAACCCCGATGTATTGCGTGTCGAGGAACTGAAAGTCGTGTGGACAACGGACAACGGTAAAACGTTCGAGAGCGCGCCCCTGCCGTTTAGGACCAAAACCCGCTTCGACGGTCAGTTCCCGGGATTCCCCGTCGGGACCCTGGTTCGCTACTACATCGAAGCCAAGGACAACTTCGGATCGATCATCCGCATCCCTGCCAAGGCTCCCCAGGACATGTATCCGTTCCTGGTCGGTTTCAAACGGATGTTCTATGACGACCAGGAAAAGGATAACAATTGGGTCGTCGATCCCGATCAAACCGATTCCGCCCGGACGGGCATCTGGGTACGCGAAGCGCCGGTCGGCACGGTACAGGCCGGTAGCTGGGTCCAAACCAACATGGATCACACGCCGGGCACGGGGACGATCTGTTGGGTAACGGGAAACGCCGCCCCCAACGCAAAGGTGAGCGCAAACGACGTGGACAGTGGTCAGACGACACTGCAAACCACGACTCTCGATGCGTCCGGCATGGAGACCCCCGTTCTCCGGTACTGGCGGTGGCATACCGGAAGCGGCATGATCGGGAAGACGGATCCATGGGTCGTGCTGATCTCCAACGACGACGGACAGACGTGGACGCAGGTGGAGAATACACGAAATACACTGGCGGAGTGGACACCGATCGTGTTCTTCATTAAGGATTACATAGAGCCGACGGATAAGATGAAACTTCGCTTTATAGCTGCCGACTACCCGCCCGAGGGCCTGGTGGAAGCGGCCGTCGATGATCTTGAAATTCTCGACGTTGACCTGACTCTGTCGGTGCGACGCATCGACGGCACGGCGACGGGTTTCATCGTGGAACAGAACTATCCGAATCCCTTCAGAGCAACGACGGAAATACGTTTCAACATTCCCTCTCGTTCACGCGTATCGCTCAAGATCTACAACAGCCTGGGCCGGCTTGTGCGCACACCCCTCCGGAAAGAATTGGAAGGGGGAGCGTACCGCGTCACGGTGGATGCAACGGGACTGCCGCCGGGTGTGTACTATTACATGCTGGCAAACGGACGCAACACGGCAGTCAGGAAGATGATCGTGGTTGATTACTGAAGAACCGGGGTCAAGGAAAGGTTTTTCAGGCCGAGGTAAGAGGAATTTGCGAATTGACGGATATCCACGAGCCATGAGCTAAGAGCTTTTTTACCACAAAGGACGCAAAGAAGGCGCAACCCGTCTGCCGGAGCACTGCGGAGGTGGAAGAACGCGAAGGAAAGCGTTTGAACGTTCCAACCCTATTACCTCTTACCTGTAATACTTTTCTTTTCAATTCCGTTTTCGTACTATAGCAGCATAAGTTGAAACATTCTCGAGACCGCCATGCGTTCCTATACGAATCCGTTCCTCGTGCTCCTTAGCGTTGCCCTGTTTGGCTCGTACGCTCCCGCGCAGGGATTGCCCGACGCCGTGC
>JAJRXL010000225.1 GCA_024276335.1 Bacteroidota bacterium | reverse complement strand
CGAATAGATAGGTTGATGCCCTTTCTCCACATCGATGATGGAAAGACGGCGCATCCCCAGGGAAATACGGTTGGCCACGTGCATTCCTTCGTCATCCGGACCCCGGTGACGCATGGCATCCGTCATGCGCTGCAACCGTTCACGATCTCCGATTCCCAGGATACCGGCTATTCCACACATGTCTCGTCACCTTCCAGGAGCTTGCGATAAATGGCATAAGTTGCCTCAGCAATCCGGGTGTTGGTATAACGGACCAGCACCCTCTCACGTCCTTTTTCTCCAAGCTTCCGCCGTAATCCCGCGTCGTCAACCAGGCGTTTCAGGGTTTCAGCAAGTTGCTCCACGTTTCGCTCGGGAAAGATCAAACCGGCGTCGCCAATAACATTGGGAATCTCGGCATGGGTCGATCCAATGACAGGCACTTCCGATGCCATCGCCTGTACCAACACCTGGCCGAATTGTTCTTTCCAATGTGGAACGGTATAAGACGGCAAGACCAGGAGATCCATCGCGTTGATGTAGAAAGGGATATCCGCGTGCGGTATGGCGTGGGCAATACGAACCTTATCAGAAAGGCCAAGTTCTGCTGCCTTTTTCCACATGTCTGCTTCAGCCGCCCCACCACCAATAAACAGGAGCGTGAAATCCGTTGTAAGGTACTTGGCTGCGGCCAGGAGATCGAACACCCCCTTTTCAGGAACGAACCTGCCGATAAAGCCGATGACAACTCCGCTCAGGCCGAGCTTTTCTCTCAGCGCGGTGCCGTCTCGTTTGCAGAAGAGACTCGCATCGATTCCCAACAAGGGAAGGACGTCAATGGGCTTGTTGAATCCCTTTTCCCTGAGGATGTCCCTAGCGTCCCTGTTGCCGGTGATGGCGCGATCACTTCGAGCCAGATTAAATCTCTCGATAGATGAAAACGGAAAATGTAATTGCTTCCGGAAATTCATCCAGGTGAAAAAAAGCGTCTTCGCTCTCGGGGCAAAGACCGACTTCGCAATCAATCCTTGCATGTACGAAACGGCATCCGTACCTTCTTCGGCATGAAAAATATCCGGTTTGAAATGTCGGAACTCCATGGTGAGTGAAAGATACAGATGCGCCGCTTCCTTTCCACTGAATAAAACAGGGTGTGAGACGACGTCCAGTTCGTCGTCACGGTGCTCGTCAAACCGTATGGTAAAAAGATAATCCTTCCATACCGACGGAACGAGAATACGCAGTTCGACATCGTACAACCGAACCAGTTCCCTCCATTTTTCCCTTCCCACACGCGTGATGTAGGTATGGCTGCGAACGAGAACTTTCATGGCTGCTGCCGGCGAGAGATGGCGAATTCATATACATCGGCGGTCTGCCTGGCAATCTGCAACCATGAAAAAGTTGACTCGACACGCCGCCTGGCACTCTCTCCGAGACGCATACATAACTCCGGGTTGGCGAGAAGCTTCACGATAGCATCCGCAAGTGCTTCGTGGTCACGGGGTTCAACCAGGATTCCGGTTTCGTTATCAACGACAATTTCCGGTATGCCACCGACACGTGTCCCCACGAGTGGAAGTCCCGAAGCCATCGCCTCGAGCCCGGAAATGCTCGTCGCCTCCATGAGTGATGGCAGGACGGCGATATCCGCCATGCCGTAATACGCGGGCATGTCGGTGTTGGGAACATTGCCGGTAAAGATCACCGATGGCCTGCACTTCCACTCTGTCAGCATTTCCTCAAAGCGTATACGCTCTTCCGGGAAGCCCCCTCCCACGATCAGGAACTGCGTATCGGGAAACTCCCGGAGCACGCGCGGGACGGATCGGATGAAATACTCCACGCCATTTTTCGGCTCCAATCGCCGGGGACAAATGATAACAGGCCGTGATGGATTAACTCCACATCGTTCCGGTAGATCGCCGGGATCCGCATTTGGATTGAACTTCCGGGCATCCACACCGTTCGGGATATAAAAGATCGCCTCGTCGGGAAGTCCTATCGCTTTCGACTTCTCCGCCAATTCCATGCTGGGACCGATAACGGCGTCGATGTGACCGAGATACCTGCGTATCCGCGTTCGTCCCTTCGTGGTTTCATAATACTCGAGGTAATTCGATGTGTGGTTTGTCCACACCACCGGAAGTTTCGAGACGAAGAATTTCGTCGTCCAGCAATTCGGCGTCAAGTCGTGGAAATGCAACACATCAAATCCATCGTTCACAAGCAGGTCGATCACGTATCTCCGCACACCCAGGATATACAACAGGTGCTTCAACTTCGGGATCTCCAAAGGGAAATACAGCCGGTGAACAGTAATGCCGTCAATTTTTTCAATCGTTCGTTTCCCGTTTCCGTACACGGGATTTACCAAGTGCACTTCGTTGCCGTTCCGAACCAGGGCCCGAGCCAGCTCGTGGGCATGGGTCGCCATGCCACCGATGTTGGGAAGGAAATCCGACGTGAGAAAAAGTATTTTCATGTACCCACCCCAAGCAGTTCAGAAGCCATGTTCACCACTTTTCGAAGACGATGGATCGCCTGATGCTCCTTGACGGCCCGTTCGTGTCCGGCGCGGGCGATGGCCCGGCATTCGCTCTCATGTTCCAGGTAATATGTAATCTTGTCCCGCAGTTCTTCCGGTGAATCAAAGCACTCAATTTCTTTCCCCTCCAGGAACAATTCACGTGCCTGTTCCTCTGACCGCTGCGTCAACAGGAATCCCCCGAATCCAGGTATTTCAAGCGTTCGGACATTGTGCGAATCCCGGTTCTGCTCCCGGAGAAAGTTGAGATGGATTTTCGAAACCGCGAACAGTTTGGAAATCTCTTCGCCGTACACAGCCCGGCCCCTCCATTTTTCCAGGAGCGCTGGCGAGCCGTTCGCGTGCTCCCACATGTTGCCCCAAATGGAAAGATCGAAATCACACACGTGGTTCAGCCACTTCTCGCGGTCCGGTTCCCAGGTGCCTGCGAACACAACGTCACACTGGTATTTCTCGCGATCCTCATCACTGATGTGTCGAGGCGGGCGCAACAGGTCCGGGTCGTAGCAGAAGGGAAGATATTCGACCCGTTGTGCTCCTGCTGCATACAAGGGGCTGACCAGGGAACGCGCATAGATGAAGTAGATGTCGAAGAGCGGAATACTCGCGATACTGTCCTTTGTCGCGTTGCGATTTTCGACATTGAACGGGCCGTCGGGATACCACTGGAACAACAATCTCGTGAAACGGGATTTCACTTTTTTCAGCGCTGATTCAAAAAGGGTTTCAGCCTTCAACAAGAAGGTCACATCAGGCTGGAAACGCTTCGCGGCGGCGATAAACTCCCGGTTCATTCGCCGTCGCGTCAACCGGCGCGTAAAGATGCCAAGCGCGGGGTTCGCGTTTAACGGATGCTCTGCGCGCTTCCTGAAATCGAATACCTCGACCTGGCAGCCGAGTTGTTCGAGGTACTTTTTATACTGCCAGCCGCCGGTACCATACCAGTATTCACAAACAAGCAGGATTTTCATTTTTCGGTCGGCTCCTTTCGCATCGTCATTCGTAAGTACGTGTATTTCTCCTTGAGTGTATGATACTCAATAGCCAAAAGGATAATTCCAAACACGGCAGCAAGATAGACTGCATTAACCAGAAAATCAGTTACTACATTGACCTGGAGAAATCGCGGAGCATAAAGACCGTACATTCCCGCCGATGCAGCCGCTGCAACAATCGGGGGAAGCATTATGGCTCTCCACCGCACCGAAATAATTTTTCGTGCCTTCGTCCATGTTCCAACGACGCCGATCGCCAAGGCAACAACAACAGCCAGCGCCGCTCCAGATACCTCGAAATACTTTACAAGGAAATACATGGCGGGAATAAATACTGCCAATTGGAAAACTCGGACCTTCAACACATCGCCCGGCCTTCCCCGAGAATATAACAACACCTTCATATTCTCGAACATCGGGGACAACAGCGCGCCAATCGCAAGGATGCGTAGGACTGGGACAGCACCCATCCATTGTTCACCGATTATCCGAACAAACAAATGGGGGATGAGCGCGAACACCAGCACGAACGGCATCAACACGCGCGCAAGAAAGAACAGCACGAGGGAGTAGGCTTCGGCAAGTTTAACATTGTCTTCCTGGAGCTTTGAATATGTCGGTAACGCAACGGTAACTACCGCGGGAGCAACGGTCTGGGGAGCGAGCTCCCAATACTTCAGGGAGCGCGCGTAAATGCCCTGTTGCGCCGTTCCGAGCATCGCTTCGGTAACAAGGTTTCCGTATCGCATGAACAGGACTTCCAGTCCGCGGGAAAACAACAGCTTCCAACCCATTTGCAAAAACCACTTCGCCCTTTCCCTTGACCATTTGAACGATACGGGATATCTGCTTATGATGAACAAGCCTATGAAAGAGATCGTAAACGAGGAACCCTGTCCGAATACAAGAGCCCATGCCCCCCACCCTTCCAGGACCAGCCAAACCGATACCAGCGGAAAGGCCAGGAGCGACAGGAAATTGATCTTGGCGATTTTACTGTACTCAAGTTGCTTCTCGAGATAGGCGGAAAACAACATCGTGTACAAATTCAAACTGCTGAATGCCGCCAGGACCAGGAATGCATACACCTTGATTTCCACGGTACCCCTGAGCGAGAGGATAAAGCCCGCAGCGCCGGACAGGAGAAGCATAACGACGAAAAGAATCGTCGTCAGAACGAACCCGGTGGCATACAGTTCGTCATCCTCTTTTGTTGCTTGGACGATCGAGATGTTGAAGGAGAACGCCGTCAGGATAAACAGGATATCCACCAAGGCGATGCCGTATGAATAGATGCCGTACTCCGAGGGTTGGAGGAAGTTGTCACGGTAAATGCCGACAACGAATCCAACGGCCAGGCCGATGTAGTTCAAACCGCTTGTCCAAGCCGTGGAAACGATTGCTTTCCGGGCAAGATTCATCAGACACGATCCAACAGGTTCTTATAAACCGCCACTACACCATCGGTATATCGCTCCCACGTGAATTGCCGCACGTATTCTTCGGCGGATCGTCCCATCTCTTTCGCCATCCCCGGATTATCATACAGGAAAGACAGCTTTTCCTTCAAGGCTTCCACGTCGCGGATGGGAATGATAAAGCCATCTCGGCCATCACGCAGTACCGACCCGGTATTTTCGGAGACGATCGAAGGCACTCCACACGCCATCGCTTCGTATGTCACAAGCGCGCTCCCTTCCTGGAGAGACGGCAATACGAAAACCGATGCATGATGGAATTCGCGTTGGATGTGTTCGTGGGGAACGTAGGCTTTATGAGAGAACAATCCTTTATAACGGGCCAGTATCGGTTCCATATCGTGCTCGATCCTACCCACCAGCCGTAGTTCCGCTTTCTTCAGCTTCAACTGCTTCCATGCTTCCAGGAGGTAGTGGACCCCTTTCTGAATTCCCACGTTGCCGATAAACAGAACACGGAATACCTCATCCGTTTTATTGCCCGGGGAAAAGGACTGAAGATCGACGCCATAAGGAACAACGTGCAGTTTCTCCATATCCGTCCCCATCTCCGCAAAACTCCGACGTACAAAGTCCGACGGGATAATCACGGCATCCGCTTCTTCGATTTCCTGTAGTCCTTTTTCGATAATTTGCGGATGTGCCCGTTCTATAGCGACGTTGAACTTCTCGCACTCTTCCCGCAGGATTCGATCCTGGAAGTACGGATGGGTGGAACCACGCTCGATCACGATGCGCGCGTGATAGCTTCGCGCAACGGGAATAGAAGCCAACGCATAATTACCCCAGGCATGAAAGACATCGCAGGAAACGATATACTTCCTGGCAGCAGCGTCAAACAAATTATCCTTGATAAAACTATAGTAACCACGCTTCCGGAGCGGAGCGATCTTTCGGACGACCATCCCTGCGAGCTCCGGGAGCGGCAGCGCCCTGTAATAATGCTCCGGGAGAATATCCTTGCAGTACCAGGACTTCGTCGTGATGATGCGCGCAAGCATGCCACGCCGGTACAGGTTGGCCGCCAACTCTATGGCGTGAAAACGACCACCGACTGAGATCAAAATGTCCATGAAGCGACTACTTTATTCCCGGGAGCGTTTCTGAGCGAGGACACGACGACGGATGAACTGGATCGCATATGCCAGAAGGATCAACGCCAGGAGATAATTTGTAATAGTGGTCACCCAGAAACCGGCCTTGTACGTCCGGGGCTCGAACCACATACTAAGCACATGCGTGCCGGCCGGTACTCGAACCGCCCTAAGGGTATAATCCGTTCGGTATATTTTCGTCTCCTTGCCATCGATGGTCGCATGCCACCCGCTTGGGTAATACACTTCACTTACTTTCAACACGGCATCAACCGG
>JAJRXL010000022.1 GCA_024276335.1 Bacteroidota bacterium | reverse complement strand
CTTCTCCTGTATGGGGAGTTCAAGATCGGAGGTAATGTCTTCCGGGAGAAGGTTTTCTTCACTGAGAAATTTGAACAATCCTTTCAGCGACGAGATGGTGCGGGACAAGCTCCGGCTGCTCAACCCGGCGCGATGGAGGGAGCCCAGGAAGCGGGTAATGTGATCCCGCGACACGTCGGAGAGGTCTTCGACACCCGTTTCCCAAATCCACGTTGCGAAACGATGGATATCGAACGAATAGGAAAGAAGGGTATTCTCCGCCAGCCCTCTTTCAATTCGTAAATAGGTCAGGTATGCCTGGATGGGCTGCAGGAGCGACGCGGGAACCGGTTGATCATTCTTCGGTTTTTCCAAGGTGCTTGATCCTGCGAATGAGGGCGTCGGCGGAATTTGGAAATAGGAAGGTTTTCGCGGTTTGTTCAACCAGCTTCTTGGCCTTTTGTTCTTCTTCCTGGCTCGGGTACTTGATACGGTTGTGATGTATTCCCAGCAGAATGCCCAGGAAGCTCTTTTTGATCTTGAATAGATCCAGCATGGTGATGTCGGCTTCGTCTAGTTCTCCGTCATTCAAGCGCTTATTGACGATGGAATCGATGAGCTGCTTGATTTTCTCGGGGGTTGGTTCATCAAGGGCCCTGGCCGCGGCCTCGATGGTATCCGCCAGCATGACGATGGCTGTTTCCTTGGTCCGGGGTCGGGGGCCGGGATAGCGGAACTCATCCTCGCTGACATCTCTTGCCTGTTCTTTTTCCTTGGCGTAAAAATACGAGACGATGGATTGACCGTGGTGGGCCGGGATGAAATCAAGGATGCGTTCCGGCAGACCGTATTTCCTCCCAAGGGCGACGCCTTCCCGCACATGATCGATGATGATGCGCGCGCTTTCCTTGGGATCGAGATCGTCGTGTCGATTGATCTGGGAGACCTGGTTTTCGACGAAAAATTCCGGCGCGACGATCTTGCCGATGTCGTGGTAATATGCTCCGACCCGGGCAAGGATCGGATTGGCGCCGATTTCCTTGGCCGCCGCTTCCGCCATGCTGGCCATGTTGATGCTATGATGAAACGTTCCCGGCGCTTTAGTGGATAATTCCCGCAAGAGGGGATGGGTATAATCCGATAATTCGAGCAGCGTGAGGTCTGTTGTAATCCCGAAAAACTTTTCGAAGAAAATCAGCAGCCCAAATGTCAACACCGGCGATATGATGGAATTCCCAAGGGCGTAGCCGAGTTGCATCATGATCTTGGGAATTTCTTCTGACCGTTGCAGGCCGAAGAAAATGATGCATACCGCGTACCCGAGAAAGATGAAGGCCAGCGAGCGGAATATCTGCGTTCGATTCTTGATGTCACGAACGGTGTACACACCGAGAGCCCCTGCAACAAGAGAGGCAACGATGATGGAGTAATTCCCGCCACAGATAGCGCCGGCAAGGAGCGCCATGACCACCGTGATGTTGTACCCGACGCGCGAGTCGAAAATAACGGTCAGGAGCATGGACGCGGTCGGGACCAGGATCAGGTACTCCACCGGGTCGTTGGATTTCATCATGTAGGCGAAGTACGCCAGCGACGAAACGAAAAGGATGAGGATGGAAATAAGAAGAAGTTTTGAATTATCATCGAAAATCTTTTTGCGAAACAGGTAGAGATAAATCACGAAGAGGAACAGGATGACCGCCACGTGCCCGGCACGGCCCACGCCCTCAAGGATTACGTTGGTATCACCCATCTGCTTTTGCCAGGCGGCCTGGAACGACTCGAGCTTGGCTTTTGTCTCCGGCGTAATCCGCTCGTGCCGGCTGATGATGCGTTCATTTTCCTTGACCGTACCCATGGTTCGTGGTACACGGCTCGCATTCCATTGCTGGGCGATCTGAGTCCGTTGTTCATCCAGGAGAATATTGGGCTGGAGGATGGATTCCGTGATACCACGCAACGTCGCGATGAGCGTGTCGTTTTGAAGACGACTGCGGAGCAGTTCTTCGATCTTGGACAACGCTTCATGCCGGTCCAGAAACTTCGATTTCGGGACGGTTATTTCGATTTTTACCTGTGGGAGGGAAATCATCGTCTGGTGAATTTCCGACTTCGGACGATCGAGCAAGCCGATCGTATTTACCATGCGGATCCCTTCATCTACGAGCATCCGTAACTGCAAGACCGATCGATGACGGCGATTCCGGCGATCTGATGGTGTGGTGGTGCGGAACAGGATATTCCAGTCCGTGGTGGCAAGTTCGAGCGGAAACCTGGTCATTTCCGCGACAAGCTTGAGACTGTCCTCGCGTCGTTTTGCAAGCGAATGTTCCTTACGAAACCGGGTCATCAGGGTGGTGATCTTCTCGATTTTTTTAAAAAGAGCCTTGGTGGTATCGAGCATTCGGCGTTCGACGTTGCGATCGCGCATGAAACTCAAAGGTGTGGCCGCAACGGCGGAGTCGATTTCCGCCTTGACGGCCGTGGGGTCGCGAAGGATGGGAAAGGTGAACGGCGCGATGACGTCGTCGGCGTTCCAGATATCGCCGACTTCTATGGCAAAGTTAAACGTACTGCCGCGGGGAAGCATCAAGGAAATCAGGAAGACCAAGGAGACGCCGAGCAGGACCTTTGTCGTCAGGCTGCCGGCGGAAAGAAAGCGTCGGAAACGTGAATCGTTCGTGCTCATGCAGGCAGGCTCTTTGCGTTATAAACATCCATGAGAAAATCCACTGCGCCGTCCTCTTCGTTTGTTTTGCGTAATATAATATCACAAACCTGTTTGAGCGAACGTGTCGCGTTAGCCATCGCCACGCCTACACCCGCGTACCGGCACATTTCCAGGTCGTTGTCGAAATCCCCGATTGCGGCTACTTCACGCCGTGCATATCCGTACCGTTTCAGAATCCAACGCAAGGCTGTTTCCTTGGTAACCGATCGGTTTCTAACTTCAAGGTAATATATTCCCGGAAAAGAATGTGAGGTGTAGGTGATCTTTGCCACCTCGTTGTGGTGACGCATGGACAGCTTTCGGGATAATTCCTGGATGAGCGTGTACGGTGCGCTTACCACGAACATGCAAGTGGAATCATAATACGGTTGGAGGGAATCGACACGCTTGATTTCTTCAGGGACTTCCCCCAAGTACTGGGGAATGCGACGTGGTTCCCGTTCATACAGGACGCCATCAGCGCTGAACGCGACGAGTGAACTTTCATCGCTCTTTCGCGCGATTTCTGCAACGGTCTGTGCCACACCGGGGGGAAGAAACCAACTCTTCAGGAACCGTCCTTTCTGGTCGATGATGACGGCGCCGTTGAGTCCGACTGACGGGAACGGCGTGTCAATAACGCGGGAAAGCTTGTGAACGAAGAGGGGCGTGCGATTACTGAGCAGAACCACGTTGACTCCTACGGATTTTACTTTGGCGATAGCGTCCCTGGTTTGTGTGGAAAGGATGTTGTTGCTGCGAAGCAACGTGCCGTCAATGTCCGAAGCAATAAGCTGCAGTTTCCTCAGCCGCTTTTTGATGCGCGATTCCTTACCGAGAAGAGGAAGCATGGGACTGCCAGGAAATGGTAGAAATGTGTTTGAAGAGGATGATTCCGCATCCCCCCGCGATCAGGGCCGGCAGGAACAGTTCCTCCAGGGAACCGAAAAACAAGGCGCCGGTGAACACCAGCAGGGAGTACACGAACAGGACCCCCAGGAGCCAGTCGACGAACAGCCGCATGAAACCGGAATCCACCGTGACATCGGGACACTGGGCGGCAACACTGGACCACATCCGGCCTCCCGGGCGAATCTTCCGGAAGAATGCGTGAAGCGTTTCCTTTTCCACGGGCCTTGTCAGGAACGTCACGATGAGCCAACTCACGGTCGTGACGGGTACGATAATGAACAGCGTTGTCGGAAACAGGATTCGGCTTTCCGGTGGTGCGTTGCCGTTTACCCCGTAGATGATGGCGACGGTAATGATCGGAACGATCGTGGCCGTGATTTCGCTCCAGGCGTTGACGCGCCACCAATACCAACGTACGATAAGCACCAGTCCCAGGCCCGCGCCGCATTCGATAATGAACTGCCAGGCGCCGGAAATCGTTGTGATGAGGGTTGTAATGCCGAGACTGACGAGCATGAGAAGAATGGTGAATACACGCGAAAGGACGACGTACGTTTTTTCCGTTTCGCGTGGCTGGATGAACCTGCGCCAGAAGTCGTGCACGAGGTACGATGTTCCCCAGTTGAGATGGGTGGCGACGGTCGACATGTAGGCGGCAAAAAACGCGGCAACGAGCAGTCCTTTCAGGCCGGTGGGAAGGTAGTCGTTCATGGCCAGAATATAGCCAAGTTTTTTCTCATCCGCTCCCAGTTCGGGGTAGAGTACGAGCGTGGCCAATGCGACCAATATCCATGGCCAGGGGCGGAGAACATAATGCGCAACCTGGAAGAACAAAACAGCAAAGACGGAATGCCTTTCATCCTTTGCCGACATCATGCGCTGTGCCACGTAGCCTCCGCCCCCGGGTTCGGCGCCGGGGTACCAGGATGCCCACCACTGGATCATGATGTGGGCAATGAAGGCCCCGGCGGAAAGACCCAGCGTGCCTTTCACAACGTCGCCGGCAGTGCCGATTGTCGGGAAGATATTGAACGTGGACGCCGGTAGCTTTTCCTGCAATCCCGCCAGCCCTCCCACGGCGGGGTCGTTCAAGACCAATACGGCCAGCACGATACACCCCACCATGGCAATAACGAATTGAAACGCGTCGGTAACCGCCACGCCCCACAATCCGGACAACGCGGAGTACGCTGCCGTGATTCCCATGGCCAGGGCGAGGTACCAGATGACCTGGGCGTCGGAGATACCGAACATCCCCTTGAGAATGGTTCCCATTGCCACGTTCACCCAACCCATGATGATGCAATTCATGAACAGCCCCAGGTACACGGCCCGGAACCCACGCAGAAACGCCGCCGGCTTGCCGCTGTACCGGAGTTCGATGAATTCCACGTCGGTCAAGATGCCGGCGCGCCGCCACAACCGGGCGAAGAAGAATACCGTCAGCATTCCGCCGATGGCCATGTTCCACCACAACCAGTTGCCCGCAATGCCGCTGTTGCTGACGAGCTCGGTGACGGCCAGCGGAGTATCCGCGGCAAATGTCGTGGCCACCATGGACAGCCCCGCGATCCACCACGGCAGGTTTCTTCCCGAAAGGAAAAAATCGCTTGTGCTTTTACCCGCTCGCCTGGAATAGTAAACCCCGATGATGAGGCTGAACAGGAAATAGATCCCGATAATTGTCCAATCGAGATTGCTCATTCCTCTATACCGTCAGTGAGGTCAGGTGGCGGGGAAATCTGGCGACGGTTCCTGCCGGGGAGAACATAGCGATGTGAAATCAATCCGACAGCAATCGTGACGATCACGCCGATCAGGGTGTACCAGGTCCACGCGATGGAAGTGAAGCTGATGACCAAGGTCATGGAGATGATGCCCGTGAAGAATCCCACCATGGCGGCGGTTTCTTTCACTTGGCGGTAAAAAACTCCGAGCAGGAATGTCCCCAGCAACCCTCCATAGGTATAGGAAGCGATGCTCAGGGCCAGTTCCACTACCGTCCGCGGAGTTTGAATAAAGATCATCGCGGCGCCGGCCAGGACGAACGCCCACACGAGAGACATCCGGCGTGAAAGGGTGAGGAGTGCGCGGTCGTTCCACGATCTCCCGGAAAGCGGTACGACGATATCCATCACCGTCGTGGATGACAAAGCGCTTATGGAACCGCTCAGCGTGGACATGGCCGCCGCCAGCAATCCCGCAATGATCAGGCCGGTAACGCCGGGCGGCATGTGCTCGAGGATGAAAAGGGGAAAAATCTCGTTCGAAGAGATCGTTGTGTTGCCGTAGAAAGCATACAGGAGGGTTCCGACCAGTAAAAACAGCGCGAACTGGACCAGGATGATCAGGCCGCTCCAAACCATGGCTTTTTTTCCCGCCGCGACGTCGTTAGTGGCAAGCACTCTCTGGATGATGATCTGGTCGGTTCCGTGCGAAGCCATGGAGAGAAAAGCGCCGCCCAGAAAGCTGGCAACGAACGTGTACGGTTCGCTGAAAAACGCTGACAGCGACAAACCCCACCCACTGTTGAATACGTGGAGCTTTCCCGTCAACGCTTTCGTGAAGAGGACCGCGGTTCCGCCCGGGATGAGTTGGAACAGGATGATGATGGAGGCCACCGCGCCGAACAGGTACAAGCAGAGTTGGACAACATCCGTCCAGATAACGGCGCGGACGCCCCCCATGAAAACGTAGACCATTGTCAAGCCGGTCAGGAGAACAATGGCAAAAGGGTAGGTAATGTCAGGGCCCAGGGAAGCCATGAACGGTGAACCTTTGAACAACAGGGCAAGGGGAATCGCCGTCGTGTAGAGCCGCACGCCATCCGCGAACGTCCGTGTTCCCATGAATACCATCGAAGCGCTGCGTCGCATACGGGCCCCGAAGCGCTGCTCGAGGAATTCGTACGCCGTTGTGATTTTTCCGTCGAAATAGGCGGGCAGGAAGATCGTTGCCACTACGATGCGCCCGACGATATATCCAAAGGCGAGTTGTAAGAAGTTCCAGTCGGATATGTACGCGAGTCCTGGGATGGAAATGAAAGTGAGGGCGCTGGTTTCCGTGGCCACGATGGCGGCGCAAACGGCCCACCAGGGGATGGCCCGGGAGCTGAGGAAATAGTCGCGGGAGGAATGTTGTTTGCCGCCCGCGCGTATTCCCAGCAGCGTGATCCCCAGCAGGTAGGCCAGGAGAATGACAACGTCCAACGAAGTCAGGCTCATGCTGTGGAATCAATCTTCCAGGGCATTGTAGGCTTCTTCCTGTGAGGAAAAAATGGGGAAGACGGTATCCAGCTTGGCGATTTTCAGCACGTTGGTCACGGCGCCGCCGACATCGATGATACCGACCTGGCCGTCGTGTTCACGCATCTGGCGTTCGGCCAGCAAGAGAGCGCTGATGCCGCTGCTGTCGCAAAACTCCACTTCAGACACGTCAAGAAAGAGGACGGATATTTCTTCGCTCGCCACGACAAGGAGCTCGGCTTTCAGGGCGGGAGTGTTGTTGGAATCCAGGCGTTTTTCGTGGAGTACCATGACCGCGAGGTCGTCGGAGCGTCTGAGATCGTATTTCATAGTGTTATCGCTAGTGTGTAAAGGGATGTTATTTTGTTCTTGTTCTTTAATACGGGAGTGAAAATCACTGGAAACACCGGCGATCGGAAATATCCGGATGGTGTATCATAGATGCAATTTCCGAAGGAAGGTTTTTTCATCCCAGATTTCGATTCCCAGTTCCTTTGCGCGGGTAAGCTTGGAGCCGGGATCGATGCCCGCGATAACCGCATCTGTTTTCTTACTCACGCTTCCTGCAACCTTGCCACCCCGTGATTCAACAAGGCGTTTTGCTTCGGTCCGCGTGAAACGCTCCAACGTTCCCGTCAGGACAAAAGTCTTTCCCGCGAACGACGGATCCTCGACGGTTGCCTGTGCTTCTTCCTCGATACGAAATTGTAATCCTGCCTTGCGCAATGCGTGCAGTACCTCGAGATTGGTTCGGTCGGTGAAAAAAGACCGGATGCTCTCCGCGATCCTGGGTCCGATCCCGTTGACTGCTTCCAGTTCCTCGTGGCTGGCCTGCATGAGCGCGTCCATGTCGCGGAAATGATGAGCAAGGATGCGAGCGACTTCTTCTCCGACAAAACGAATCCCGAGGGCAAAAAGGACTTTTTCGAACGGCCGTTGTTTCGATTGTTCGATTGCGCGCAAGAGATTGTCGACGCTTTTCGCCCCGAATCGTTCCAGCTTCACGAGTTCCGCTTTATGCTGGTGCAAGGTGTAAATATCCGCGACGGTTTGTAGAAAGCGCTTGGAGACGAGCACGTCAACGTTCGCTTCTCCGAGCCCCTCGATGTCCATGGCCCCGCGCGATGCAAAGTGCGTGATGCGTCCGCGAACCTGGGCGGGACAAGCGACATTCTCACAGTAATATGCGGCTTCGCCTTCCGGTCGTCGCAACGGAGCGCCGCAGGACGGGCAACGCCCCGAGATGTAATACGGTTTCGTTCCCGCGGGTCTTTTCTCGAGGATGACGGCGCTGACCTTAGGGATGACATCGCCTCCCTTTTCGACGACGACGGTATCACCGATGCGAATGTCGTGTTCGGTAATGTAATCCTGGTTGTGAAGCGTAGCGCGGCTGATGGTGGAACCGGCCAGGAGCACGGGCTCCAGTTCCGCCACCGGCGTGATCGTGCCGAGTCTTCCCACCTGGAGCGTGATGTTTTTCAAAACCGTTTGAGCCTGCTGAGCGGAGAACTTGAAGGCGATGGCCCAGCGCGGGCTCCTCGCAACCGCTCCCAGTTGATCCTGAAGGCGCAGATCGTCGATTTTCACGACTACGCCGTCGATATCGTAGGGCAAATCGAACCGCTTTGCTTCCCATTCTTCGCAGTACTTCAAGACATCCTCGATCGATGGGCAGAGTCGATTGTGAGGATTCACCGGAAGACCGGATTTACGCAACCAGGCCAGCGACTCATGGTGGGACGTGAAGCGCGGAGCCATCTCATCGAGCGGGTGGAAGTAATAGGCGAAAAAATCGAGAGGACGTTCCGCCACGATTTTCGGGTCCTGGAGTTTCAGCGTACCGGCGGTGTAATTACGGGGATTCGCAAATTGCTTCTCACCTGCCAGCAGACGTTCTTCGTTCAGGCGGGCGAAGTCTTCCTTGGACATGAACACCTCGCCGCGCACTTCGAACCTGCCTGCCTCCGTCCCGCGGATGCGAAGGGGAATGCTGCGGATCGTACGGACGTTCGCGGTGACGTCGTCGCCGATGGTTCCGTCGCCCCTGGTAGCCCCGCGAACGAGAAGACCGTCTTCGTAAAGAAGCGAAATGGCGACGCCGTCGATCTTGAGTTCGGCCGTGTATGCGAAGTCATCACGTCCCAGTGTTTCCGATGCCCGGCGGTGGAATTCGCGCACCTCCTGCGGTGAATAGGTATTGGCCAGGCTCAACATCGGCGTGGGGTGTCGAACCTGGGCAAACTCGCGAGTCGGTTCACCTCCAACACGTTGTGAGGGGGAATCGGGTGTCACAAGCCCGGGATATTGTTTCTCGAGCCGGAGAAGCCTCTCCATCAGGAGGTCATATTCCCGGTCGGAGATGACCGGGTCGGCCAGCACGTAGTAGCGGTAATCGTGTTCGCGTATTTCGCGACACAATTTTTCATGCTCTTTCCTGATGTCCGGCGGGATGGTCGGGTCTGACATCAATTTCCCTTGTTGAGCAACTCGCGCGTGATTCGATAGTTCTTGATCAACATACCGCTCTCTCCCAGGTTGCCCAGCTCGACGCCGTTCAGGACGAACGTAATTGCCCCCGCGTCGCCGACAGTTACTAGGAACTGATCCATGGCCTTCCACGCCTTGTGATCGTTGGAACCCAGGTTGCCACGTTCGCTTCGGACGGAATCCATGAGGATGTTGTAGTAAACCGGTGCCGACGTAAATGCCTCCAGCACCATGCTGTCCGCCTGCGTGAAGACCTTCTTTTCCGGCTGTAACGCCAGTTCTTCCTCGGGAATGGATTCGATAATCGTGTCCGTGGGGAAAAGCTCCGGCTGTTCGAGAAGGAGAGCGGTGGAATCGACGAAAAGTTCGGTTGGATAGTCCACGGCGGTGGTGTCGCGCATATCCAACTGCGCTACCGGCTGCTCGCTGTACCGGACGACCGTGTAAATGCTCAAAACGACAATAAAGAGAATCAGCCAGGCGGTATACCTTCTCTGCATCGGGTTCTGCCGAGGCTTGGGTGGCCGTGGCGGGGGAGGAGAACCGCCCGGGTGGCCGGGCCCCCTTTTCCGTCCCGAAGGGGGTTTGGGTGGTGGCGCTTTCGATCTGGGCGGCACCTTGGGGATGGAAGGTTTCCCCTTTTCTGCTTTACCGGCGGGGGAGGACGAATCATCAATAATCAAGTCGATAAAGCGCTTTTCCGGTTTCTTTGCCCCGGTTGCACGGGGTTGTGATTCAATCGATTTCTTTCCCGGAGCGTCGCCTTGAATATCCTTGCGCATCGGTGGTCTTTGGGCGGGTGGTTTAGCGCCGCGCGTTTCCGGGGCTGTCTTTTTCGCACCGGGCGCCGGTGGACTTTTTGGGGGGGGCGTTTTGGATTTACCGGCGTCTGCCTTGCCGGGAGGGGGAGGTTCTGCAGGTTTACGGGGAACGGGTTTTTTGGGTTGGCCACCAGGACGCTTCTCGCGTGGGAGGTACGTGGATTTGCGCACCGGTGGTTGAAAATTTTCATCCCTGGATATTTCGACCTTGCCTTCCACTACCACGTGTTTTGGTACGGGAGGAATGAATTCCACCGTGTCGTCCGGCTGCGGGAGGACGCGTTCGTCAGCGATCGGCGGGGGAGGCGGCTCGATTCCACGCTCCTCCTCGGCCAGCTTGTCGTACCGTTCGATAATTGCTTGTTCATTTAATCCAACACAGCGGGCGTATTCCTTGATGAATGCCCGCACGTACGCGGCAGGGAGGGAAGGGAAATCGCCCCGCTCGATGGTCGCCAAGTGACGAGGATTTATCCTGGTTTTCTCGAAAATATCCTCGATTGTCAATCCTGCGTCAATACGGGCTTTTTTTAATTCCTGGCCAAGTTGTTTCATGAAAAGTCTGCGATGACCTGGTCTCGTGAAGGAAGCGCGAATCGAAATTCTCCCGGAATTTACCACCGCGTCCAGGGAAAAGCAAGGTAGGCTGCGGGTGCCGGTGTCCATATTCACACGGGAAGCGGACAGTCGGTGCTCCCGGTTTGGAAGTTACGGGCATTTTGGAAATCTTGGCTCACTGTTCTGTTGGAATGTCAACAGTCCCCGGATGAATGCTCACTCTGTTGACTTGTACGTATTGATTACATTGTCGTGTGGTTGTGTTGAAAAAGAATAACAAAGGGACTTCCATTTTTTCTGTGGATGTCGAGGATTGGTTTCACATCCTCGATGTCGAATCCACGCCGCCCGTTGCTCGCTGGAATGATCTGCCCGGAAGGGTCGAACGGAACACGCATCGCCTGCTGTCCTTGTGCGAAGAGCACGACGTGAGGGTCACGTTTTTTTTTCTTGGCTGGGTCGCGCAACGGTATCCCCATCTCGTCAGGGAAACGGCGGAAAAAGGACATGAGATTGCTTCACATGGTTCCTCGCACCGCTTGCTCTACCGGATGAACCCCGCCGAAGTGTTGACCGATATGGTGGATTCGAGGCGGTTGTTGGAAGACCTGTCCGGAACTCAGGTTCGGGGGTACAGGGCGCCCGGTTTCTCCGTGCGGAATGAAGCTCCGTGGTTTTTCGAAACGCTGCTCGAGGCAGGGTTCACGTATGATTCTTCCGTGTTCCCGGGGCCCCGGGGTCATGGCGGGATGCGTTCCAACCGGCTCGGACCGTACACCGTTTCTCTTCGCGGAAAAGAAATCGTTGAGCTTCCCGTGTCGTTGATCAGGGTGGCTGGGCGGAATATCTGTTTTTCGGGCGGCGGGTACCTTAGGCTCTTTCCGTACCGACTTGTGCGACGATTGGCTTCAAAAACGCTTGCTTCCGGTCGGCCGGTCATGTTCTACATCCATCCGAGGGAAATCGATCCGCGGCATCCACGCCTGCCCATGAACCGCGTTCGAGAATTCAAGTCCTACGTCAATCTCGCTTCGACGGAAGGCAAGATACGAAGGCTCTTCAGGGATTTCACGTTTACGACCTGTTGGGATTTCATCAGGGAAAACAGGGAGGCGCTTCCGGTTGTCAACCTGGCGGTATCAGGCTCCGCAAACGATCAGGGTCGATCTTCCACGGATTGAGGAATTCCTGTCCATGTCTTCTTCGGCATACCGTCTGAAACGAGCGATTCCCGGCCTCGTTCTCCTCGCAACCGCTCCCGTGCTCATCTTTCCGTACTGGGTGCCTCGAGCCGTAATCGGGATTGCGCTCGCGTTGCTGGTTTTCCAGTACTGCTACCAGGTGGTATTGCACGGACGGTTGTTTCCCCCCGGAGCGTTGGTGATACCCGTTTTGCTTCTGCTGCTGGTGATGATCCCGGCCTCGTTTTATATCTCGCCGTCGTTCTGGCGTGTTTCCCTTCCACGGTTCACCACGTTGTCGTGGTCCATCGCGTTCTTCCTGTTCCTTGCCTGGCGGGGAGAGGAAAGTGGTCGCGAACACCGTCCCGTGCAGGATTATGCGGTAGCATCCATCGGGATATACACGGTTATCGGCGGCCTGGTCAGCGTATTGTGCGTGTTCGGTATGGAGCACGTCGCCAAGCTGCCGGTTGTGGCAAAGACGCTGGGCACCGGTCCAGACGTTTCGTTAGCCGTGCTGGGTTTCACCTCCGGGTTCAATCCCAACGAGGTGGCGGGTATGCTGGCCTTGTTCATTCCCATGACCACGGCAATAGCCGCGCACGTTCTCTTTGTCAGGAGACCGCAGGAATCGGGGACACGCGATCAAAGTCTTTTTCACAACTGGTGGTTTCGTTCTTTCGTGTTCGTAATCCTGGCGCTGGAGTGGATCGTACTGGTTCTGAGCCAGTCGCGGGCGGGTTACCTGGCCGTCATTATTTCTACGGTTCTTGTTCTTTTCTTTTTTGGAAAGAAAGGATACGTCGCCCTGGGTTTTGGGATCATTCTAGCCGGTATTGTCGTCCTGGTCGTCGGTCCGCGGGAGATCGTCAATTCGCTT
>JAJRXL010000224.1 GCA_024276335.1 Bacteroidota bacterium | reverse complement strand
ATCTCCCCCCGGCCCCCGAGGCGGTCGAATCTCTCCGCGATTGGTGGAAACACGGCCTCGTCCGGTGCGTGGCTTTCTATTCCCCGTCTGCCGTGCGTCGCTTCCGCGAGCTCCTGCCCAAACGCAGCCCGGAAAACGTCCCGCTCGCCGTGATCGGCGAAACGACCGGCGCGGAGGTGACCAGGTTGGGACTGCGCGTGGACATCATGCCGGAAGAAGCCACGGCGGAGGCGCTGGCTTTTGCCATCGGACAACACCTTCAGCACGAATATCGAGCGGCGAAAACGCCGAACACCAACACGAATACCATCAACAAAGAGCAGGAACATGACCTCGAATCCTGATACGCGAAATTCCACCACGACAGCGGCCGATATGACGGCGGAACACCTACTCGTGCGTGCCGCCCGCTGCCAACCCACCCCGCGCCGTCCCGTGTGGATGATGCGACAGGCGGGACGATACCTGCCCGAATACCGCGCCGTGCGCGCCAGGACGGATTTCCTGACCCTGTGCAAGACGCCGGAACTGGCCGCCGAGGTCACTATCCAGCCCGTGGATCTCGTGGGAGTGGATGCCGCCATCATCTTCTCGGACATCCTCGTCATCCCGGAGGCGCTGGGCATGGAACTGGTCGTAGAGGAAGGCAAGGGTGGACCGCGCTTTCCCAAGCCCATCCGCACCGAGGAGCAGATCGCTTCACTGAACCTGGACGGCGTCGAGGAACGCCTGCGCTACGTGTACGACGCCGAAGCCCTGACCCGGAAAAACCTGGACGGGCGGGCGCCCCTCATCGGCTTCGCGGGCGCGCCCTGGACCCTGGCAACCTACATGGTCGAAGGCGGAGGCTCGCGCAACTTTGCCCACGTGAAACGCCTGCTCTACGCCTGCCCGGACAAGCTCCACCGCCTCCTGGAAATCATCACCGAGGCCGTCATCCGCTACCTGCGCTTGCAGGTGCGTCAAGGGGGCGTAGACATCGTGCAAGTCTTCGACACCTGGGCCGGCATCCTCGCCAAGAAGGATTTCCTCGCGTTCTCCCTTCCCTACATGGAACGGATCGTCCGGGAGATCCGTGAGGAAGGCGTTCCCGTTATCCTGTTTCCCAAAGGCGCTGCTTCGTCGCTGCGGGAAATCGCCGCCACCGGCGCCGACGCCGTAAGCCTGGACTGGACAATGGACCTCGGCGAGGCGCGAGCCCTCCTGCCCGCGAACGTGGCCTTGCAGGGAAACCTCGATCCCGTCCTGCTGTACGCCGACACGGACACCATTGCCCGGGCAACGCGCGACATGCTGCAATCGTACGGCGCTGCCGCGGGACACATCGTCAATCTCGGCCACGGGATTCTGCCCGACATTCCCGTCGATCACGCGCGCGCTTTCGTCCGGGCGGCCAAGGAATTCTCGCCCGTACAGTCCGGCCCCGCTTCCCAAAACGAACAAACGTAGAACGCCATGAATCCGATACAGCAATTCGATACCATCAACCTCGACCTGCTCAAGAAGTACGGCAAACCCGGTCCCCGGTACACCAGCTACCCGACCGCTCCCAACTTCTCCCCGGACTTCACCGATGAAGACTACCGCGAGGAAATCCTGGAGCGTAACCGTCAGGACCCACCGCCGCCGATATCCCTGTATTTCCACATCCCTTTCTGCGACACACTGTGCTACTTTTGCGGCTGCAACATGATGGTCACGCGGGACAGGGAGAAAATCGCGGAGTACGTACGCCATCTCAAGCAGGAAATGGACATGATCAGCCGGTTGATCGATGATGGCAGGCCGGTGGAACAACTGCACTGGGGCGGGGGAACGCCGACGCACCTGAACCCGGATGAAATCGCCGACCTCGCCCAGGCCACCCGTGAGCGCTTCCGCTTCGCTGACGATCTCGAAGCGGGCGTGGAAATCGATCCGCGGGGCATGACACGCGAGCACCTCGAAGCCTTATACGACGGCGGCTTCAACCGCATATCCATGGGCATACAGGATTTTAACGAGAAAGTGCAGGAGGCCGTTAACCGCATCCAGCCCGAGGACATGACACGCGAGGTCATCGAATGGGCGCGCGATGTCGGGTTTACCAGCCTGAACATCGATCTCATCTACGGCCTGCCCTTCCAGTCGGTGGAGACATTCGATCATACCCTCGACCGCATCATCGACATCAACCCGGATCGCATCGCCGTGTTCAACTACGCCCACGTGCCCTGGATGAAAAAACACCAAGCGCTGATCCACGAGGAGGACCTGCCCTCGCCGGAAGAAAAGCTCCGGATAATGAAGCACACCATCACCCGACTCAACCGGGCGGGGTACCTGTATATCGGCATGGACCATTTCGCCCGGCCCGATAACGAGCTGGCCCGCGCACAGGCGAACGGTACACTGTACCGGAACTTCCAGGGATATTCCACCAAGGCCGGTCTCGAGCTGTTCGGACTGGGCATCACGTCCATCAGCCAGTTCCCGGGCATGTACGCCCAGAACGTCAAGAATCTCAAGGATTACTACCAGCGGCTGTCCGAGGGACGGTTGTGCACCCAGGTGGGGATTCGCCTTACCGACGACGACATCCTCCGGCGCGACGTCATCATGCAACTAATGTGCAACTATTCCGTCAACAAGCGGGACGTCGAGCGCGAGTACGACATCGTGTTCGACGAGTACTTCTCCGACGCCTTAACAAACCTGGAAGAACTCCGGAACGACGGGTGCGTGGAAATAACTGCCGACGCCGTCAAGGTCGTGGGGCCGGGCATCCTGGTCATACGCAACGTGGCCATGGCGTTCGACGCCTACCTCGTTGACACGCAGGAGCACCCGCTGTTTTCCAAGACGGTTTGAAACCCGTGCGCATGTCAACCCGATCACCAGGAATCAACGAGACCATGACATCAAACGAATCCACACAGTATAACACGATTATCATCGGGGGCGGTATTTCCGGCCTGTTGACCGCCGTGCGGTTGAAACAAGCCGGGCAGTCCGTCCTCGTGGTCGAAAAGAACGACCGTCCGGGCGGTGCGATCTCGACGACCCACGCCGAAGGCTTCCTGTTCGAGGGCGGTCCCAACAGCGCCCTGGATTCCACCCCGCTGATTTCCGAGCTCTTCCAGACCCTGGACATCCAGGGCGAGCGATGCAACGCTTCCCCCGAATCGTCCAACCGCTATATTCTCAAGCACGGCGAACTCATCCCGCTTCCCATGTCTCCACCCGCGTTCCTGGCCACGCGGCTGTTCCCCTTACGGGCGAAGCTGCGGCTGCTCCGCGAGCCGTTCATCAAGCCCGCGCCCCCCGACGCCGACGAGACGGTGGCGGACTTCGTGCTCCGTCGGCTGGGACGCGATTTCCTCGACTACGCCATCGACCCGTTCATCGCGGGCATATTCGCGGGCAAACCCGACAAGCTCAGTGTCCGGGCCGCTTTCCCGAAGCTCTTCGAGTTGGAACAGAAATACGGCAGCCTTATCAAGGGACAGGTCAAGGGGAAAAAAGAACGCGAGAAGCGCCGGGAAAAATCCAAGCAGACGGCGGGCATGTTCAGCTTCTTCAACGGGATGGAAACCCTCCCCCGTGCCATGCACCGCTACCTGGGCAACGCCGTGCTGCTCTCGACCACGGTGAAAGCGTTTTCCCACAGGGACGGACTGTTCCGGGTCAACCTGGGCGAGAGAACCATCACCGCGCCCCGACTCGTTCTTTCCGCTCCGGCGGATGCTGCTGCAGGATTCATCAACGAACTGGCCCCGGACCTCGGCCGGGAGTTCACCGCCATCCCTTATCCGCCCGTGGCTGTTGTGGGAATGGGCTTCAAGCGCGAGGACGTGAAGCACCCGCTCGACGGTTTCGGGTTCCTGATTCCCCAGGTGGAACGGCGCGAAATCCTCGGGACGATATTTTCTTCTACCCTCTTTCCCTTCCGGGCGCCGGAGGGACACGTTCTCCTGACCTCGTTCGTGGGAGGCATGCGACAGCCTGAAAACGCGTTGCTACCGGAATCGAAGCTCTTCGAGCTGGTACTGAAAGAGATTCGCGACTTGCTCGGTGTGCGCGGCGCGCCCGTGTTCCAGGCTTCCCGCTCCTGGAAACGCGCCATACCCCAGTACGTCCCGGGGCACCTGGACATCATGGGGCGGGTCGAGGAGCTGGAAGAACGCATCCCCGGCCTGTACTTCTGCGCCAATTACCGGGGCGGCATTTCCGTGGGTGACTGCATCAAGTCGGCATACGCCCTCGCCGAGCGGATCGTCGCGCGCGCATCGCGGGAACAACCCACTCCGGAACAAGCCTGAGATGCCGTGAAGATTTTGCGCGGCAGGTAACGACCATCATCGATCTTCAGGAGGAAGAGACCATGCAATTCGGAATCAAGGAAATCGTGGAAGGCACGCCGTTCGTGCGCACGCGGCGCACGCGCATGACCGAGGGACTTCGTTCCATGGTGCGGGAAACCGCGCTCACGGTCAACGATTTCATCTACCCGCTGTTCGTCGTGCCGGGTTCGGACGTGCGGAACGAGATCCGTTCCATGCCCGGCGTATTCCAGTTGTCCGTCGATACGCTGGTGGAGGAATGCCGGGAGGTGCGCGACCTCGGCATCCCCGCCGTGATTCTCTTCGGAATCCCCGAGCACAAGGACGAGACCGGCTCCGAGGCCTGGGATGAAAACGGCATCATACAGCGGGCTGTCAGGGCGCTGAAGAAGGACGTGCCCGGGCTGGTGGTGATCACCGACGTCTGCATGTGCGAGTACACGTCGCACGGTCACTGCGGGATCGTGGACGGCGAGGAAATCGTCAACGACGCCACGCTGGAGCTGCTGGCCAGGGAAGCCCTTTCCCACGCCGAGGCCGGGGCGGACATGGTGGCGCCCTCGGACATGATGGACGGCCGGGTAGCGGTCATTCGCGAGACCCTGGACGCCGCCGGCCACACCGCCCTGCCGATCATGAGCTACGCCGCCAAGTATTCGTCCGGGTTCTACGGACCGTTCCGCGACGCCGCCGAATCGGCGCCCGCTTTCGGCGACCGGCGCTCCCACCAGATGGATCCCGCCAACAGCAACGAGGCGGTCCGCGAAGTCGCGATAGACATCGAGGAAGGTGCGGACATCGTCATGGTAAAACCGGCGCTCCCTTACCTCGACATCATCCGCCGCGTGAAGGACGAGTTCGGCATGCCCACCGCCGCTTACCAGGTCAGCGGAGAGTACGCCATGATCAAGGCCGCGGCGGCCAACGGCTGGCTTGACGGCGACCGCGTCATGAAGGAATCACTGCTCTCGATCAAGCGGGCGGGCGCGGACATGATCCTGACGTATTTCGCCAAGGACGCGGCACGGGCGTTGTAAAGCGCCTGTCATTTTCAGAAGAGCGATTCTGAATACTGATGGATTTGGTGAATTAGTAAATTAGCGGATTGGCGGATTGCATATTGGCCGTGGTTGATCAGTAATTGTAGGAGGGGTCTCCCGGCCCCGCCCTTCCCCGAATGGGGCCGCTTCGCGGCGACTCCGCTCAGGGCTACGTTCATTGTTATGCTCAGGGCTACGAGTTTGAACATTGGCGTCCAAAATCGCATCCTCTCCTTGTCCCCTGTCTCCTTTTCCCCCTTGTCTCAACCTTCTGCTCTTGACATTGCCCCGATTTTTCCCTACGTTCCCCCGTAACCTTTTCCGCTCTCACGTGTTTTCAAATTTGCCATGAAACTCCGCCTCCATTTCCCAGCCATTTCTTCCCGGCGCGCTACCGAACATGCGCTCATACGCACATACCCATTCACCCATGTACTCATCTATCCATTGACCCTCCTCCTTCTCTCTTGCTCCGAGCCACCGAGCACGCCACCGCCTTACGTGCGGACAGTATTCCTGAGCGAGGAATACGCCGGCGTGACACACGCCTCCCTGCGCCTGACGTTCTACGACACCACGGGGTCGAGAGAGTTCGCCCTGCGCCGGGACGGGACGCTGATCATGGAAGGAGTGATGCATGCGGGCGACACGGTTCTCGTGGACACCGCTCTTCTTCCCGCACGCACGTACACGTACCGGGCGTACCGCCTGCGCGACGCCGCCGTGCGCGACTCCAGCGCGTTGCTCCAGGTGACGACGATGGACACGACCTCGCACGACTTCACCTGGGAGATCACCTACCTCGGCGACGGGCAGTCTTACCTCAAGGATGTGTTTGCCATAAGCGACACCGACGTGTGGGCAGTGGGACAGATTTACCTGCGGGATTCCACGGGAGGATTGAACAAGAAGTACAATGTTATACACTATAATGGCAGAGAATGGCAATTGATTCAGACAAATAGGAATCCTTGGATTCCATCGCCGAGTTATAGTGTTTTTGGATTTAGTCGAGACGATATTTGGATCGGTGGCACAATACCTATTCATTGGGATGGAAAGAAATGGAAGCACTTTGGGTCACAGCAAGGTTTTCCAGTCTTTGGCCCAATCAACAAAATCTGGGGTCGTTCCTCATCGGACCTGTATTTCGTAGGGACGAACGGTTCGATCACACACTACGACGGGCAGAAATTCGAGCGGGAGGAGAGCGGGACGAGTTATGATCTCACGGATGTCTTTGGGACTGAACACGAGGTTTGGGCGGTTGGTGGTTCTCCTTTTAGAGATCAGGGCATAGTCTTGTTCGAAAGCAATGGGATATTCAGGCAGATTGACTCACTCAGCAACAATAACATGTGGAGCGTCGCTTCTGTATGGTGTGATGACGGAGGTTTTTCCGGAAACGGTCTGTTCGCTTTTGCGGGTCGGGGTATACAATACAAGAATCCGGTATGGCAAGTTGCTCCAACTTCATTGACCGGAGGTAATTTGGGGTTAGGCGATTTATTCTTTAGTTCGATACGTGGCAGTAAGAGCAATAATATTCTTTCTGCAGGTGATTTTGGAATTGTACTCCATTATAATGGCAAATCATGGATTATGTATCAAAAACTTTTTCGTTTTCCAAGTAACAGAATATTTGCGAGCCTGAGCGTAAAAGACCAGTATGTCTTTATAGTTGGAGTAGAAGATGGGCGTGGATTAATTTATAAAGGAATAAAAAGTAACTAATATTGGACATCAAATGGTGGATAAAAAATGTCTGTGCATTATATGAAGATGTTGTTCGTTATGACATTATTTTTAATTACTTCTCAAAGCATGATAAGTCAAAGATGCGGTTATGCTGCTGGTGAATTAAAAGTTGCAATAAAAAACCCTCACGCCATATCAAAAAATTACTCGGTTGTATTAAAAGCCGTAGCCGATTGGACACAAGAGGATTCAACGGGAGTCTATGTTTGGGATAGCAACGGATTTATCCTTCCTTATCCTCATCCATACTATGAAGTGAAAACGACAAAAATATACAACCTCAAAAGTGTGGATGTTTTAGCTTCGAATGGATAAAACCTAACATCGATTCAAATAATCCCGTTTTTGGTTGTGCATTGTACAGACTTTCAATTATGGAGGATTCTCTTGAATTGGCGTTTCTTCATATAGATTATCGGCGATGTTCTGTCTCTGGTAGTCCTGACATTTCTTTGCAGTATATTCACGATTCTTCCAGAATTAACATCAATGATATTGATTGCGACTCCAACAGGGGAGTTCCTGCACCTGGATTAATCATTCCTCCAAACACCGCGCCTCCCACCTGTCTGTCAATTCCGGTAACATATCGTAACGACTTTCATTTGCCAGCACAAACAATTCATACAAAAAACCTTATTGTGAACGATTCGTGTGATGATGTTATTGCTTCTGGTACAACGAGAGAGTATTTTGGCACTCCTTTGGTATCGGTGCGACCAGGACATCAAAAATATAATGACATTAATTTAGATTCTGGAAAAACATATCATTTCAAATTTTGGAGAAATAAAGCATCTGATATAGATTTCGTTTTATCAGAAACGATCGTAAAACCCACGGTGATATATTCGAATTTTGTTAAATCTGAAATATCCGATGTGTTTGTTTCTATTGATGGTGTAGAAAGATACGGTTTCCTCTCTTTCCGCGATCCCTGGTACATCACCGTTGATACGGTAAACTGTACATATTTGCAGGATACCCCCACTGTCAGGATAGTTGTCGCCTCGAGTGAAATATTATACTTAACTTTGAGGAGGGGGTAAAAGGAGAAAACATGAGACGATATCCGGCAGAACGTAAAGAAGCGATACTCCAGAAGATGATGCCACCACATAATGT
>JAJRXL010000223.1 GCA_024276335.1 Bacteroidota bacterium | reverse complement strand
GGGTATATCGGCAAGGCATCGCGACTCAATGCTGCTCTCGGTTTGCAGATTTTGCAAATCAAGCAGATTGTTTAAAAATATATAAATAAAACAGCGAAATCAAGTCAGAAGACCTTATTTCACCGATAATCATCCAATATCAAGGAAAATCACCATTATTTTTCGCCTGAGGGTGAAAAAAATCCCAAAAAAACCGCGCAGTGGGAGGTTCGTTTGATCAGCATATTCCGTGTTTATGACGTTAGCCGGGTATAGGCAGGTTTGTCCCGCGCCGGGAATTTTCGTAATTTTCATTGTTCCAGAAAGAGGCTCTTCGGCTCGAACCGGGAGCAAGCAAATATCTTCTGGACCAACGGCACTTCCTCTGACCCTGCCAGTACAACGGGGGTGATTTATGTCACCGAATCCTGCCATTTACGTTATCAATCCCGGTTCTACATCAACGAAGCTTGCCGTATTCGCAGGTGATCGACTCGTCCACGTAACGTCGATCAAGCACCGCATCCACAAGGGGACCTCCCCCTGGGAGAGCTATGCCGCGCGTTACCGGGCAGTAAAACGGTTTTTCGACAAGGCGTCACACGAACGGCCTCCGGACGCGATTGTCGGAAGAGGAGGACTACTGAAACCGGTGCGCGGGGGAACGTATGCCGTGAACCAGGCAATGCTGGATGACGCCCGGCGCAATCTCCAGGGCGAACATGCTTCGAATCTCGGCTGCGTATTGGCCAATGACCTGGCCCGCGAGTTTGGCGTCCCTGCTTACGTTGTCGACCCGATTTCCACCGATGAATTCGAACCGGTGGCCCGGCTTTCAGGGCATCCGTTAATCGAACGCAGGGCGCTGTCACATGCTCTCAGCATCCACGCCGTAGCCCGTGCAGGCGCAAGAAGAATCGGGAAGGAGTTAAAATCCGCACGTGTCATTGTTGCACATCTCGGCGGAGGTATTTCCATCGCTCCCGTGCGAAAGGGCAGGATCATCGATGTGAACGACGCTTCCAGCGCAGGACCGTTTTCTCCCGACCGCACCGGCGGCCTGCCTCTTCAACCATTCATCACACTCTGTTTTTCCGGGAAATATTCGGAATCGGAAGTCAGAAAAATAGTGATGGGAAAAGGCGGACTCAAAGCATACCTCGGCACTCCAGATCTGGAGGAAATCGAAACCCGGATCGCGAATGGCGACAAGCAGGCGCTCCTCGTCGTTCACGCCATGTGCTACCAGATTGCCAAGGAAATCGGAGCCATGGCAACCGTCCTCGAGGGCAAGGTCGATTGTATCACCCTGACAGGGGGAATGGTCAATTCGAAACGCATTGTCAGGCACATCAGGCAACGTGTGCGTTGGATTGCGCCGGTTTTCGTTTTTAAAGGTGAACACGAAATGCGCGCGTTGGCCGCGGGAGCGTTCCGCGTACTCACCGGCAAGGAACGCGCACGCATTTACTGAGACAAAGGACTAACCATGAGACGTGAAGATACACACGAAGAACCAGAACGCTTATCACTATCCCAACCGAGACTATCAATGAAAACCCTGCTATCAGGAAACGAAGCCATCGCCAGGGGAGCATACGAGGCGGGGGTTCGTTTCGGCACCGGGTACCCCGGTACGCCAAGTACGGAAATCCTTGAGGCATTCGCGACCTACAAGGATGTTATTGCCGAATGGGCGCCCAACGAAAAGGTCGCCCTGGAAGTCGGTTTCGGAGCAGCCGTGGGCGGACGCCGTACGTTTGTCACCATGAAGCACGTCGGTCTCAACGTTGCCGCCGATCCGCTGTTCAGCGCTGCCTACGCCGGTGTCAACGCCGGCCTGGTCATCATATCTGCCGACGACCCCGGGATGCATTCATCCCAGAACGAACAGGATAATCGCCATTTTGCCCGCGCTGCCAAGATCCCCTTGTTGGAACCCAGCAGCAGTCAAGAAGCCAAGGAGTTCATGAAGCTCGCATTTGAACTGAGCGAGCATTTTGATATCCCGGTGCTGGTGCGTCTTACCACGCGCATCAGCCATTCCAAGACCGTCTGCACTCTTGACGAGCCACAGCACGAAGACCTGAAGCCATATCGGAAAAACCCCATGAAAAACGTGCTGCTTCCAGCCTACGCCCGGCCACGGCACCACGTCCTCGAGGAGACCCTGAAAAAACTGGCGGACTATGGAAATAAGGCTTTTCAAATCAACGCTATCGATGTTGGTTCCTCCGACGTAGGGATAATAACCAGCGGTATCGCGTACCAGTACAGCAAGGAAGCAATCCCCGAGGCCTCGTTCCTTAAACTCGGATTGAGCTACCCGCTGCCCCAAAAGCTCATCCGCTATTTCGCGCAGATGGTAAAACGCCTCTATATCGTGGAAGAACTGGAACCGTTTCTCGAAGAACAGATCCGCGCCATGGGAATCGAAGTTCATGGTGGAAAAGATATAATTCCCATCACGGGGGAATTGAACGTCGAACGCGTCGCCGGAGCTTTTCGTTCGCGTGAGCCCGGGCTGGTTGCGTCGGAAGGCACGGACAGGAAAATCGAAGTCAGCGTTCCGGATCGCCCGCCAACGCTCTGCCCGGGATGCGGGCATCGTGGCGTCATGTACGTGCTCCACAAGCTGCACCTGACCGTTACCGGCGACATCGGCTGCTATACGCTTGGAGCCTTACCGCCGTTGAAAGCCATGGACACGTGCTTGTGTATGGGAGCCAGCGTCAGCATGGCGTACGGAATGGAAGTGGCGCATGGAGAAAAGATGGCCAGGAAAACCGTCGCCGTGATCGGAGATTCAACGTTCATCCATTCAGGGATTACCGCTCTTACCAATATCGTGTACAACCAGGGTGTCTCCACTATTATCATCCTGGACAATCACACGACAGCCATGACCGGCCACCAAGGGCACCCGGGAACGGGGAAAAACCTGACCCGCCAGCACGCTCCCGAGTTCGATTTCAAAAAGCTCTGCGAAGCAATCGGTGTCCGGCGGGTTCGGGTCGTCGACCCCTACAACTTGGAAGAAACGGAAACGGTCGTCAAGGAGGAACTCAGTGCGGATGAGACCAGCGTCATCATTGCCGCGGCACCGTGCGTCCTCGAGAAAAAAATCATACAGGGGCCTCCGGAAAAAGTCATCCTGGAGAAATGCACAAAATGCGGGGTCTGTTTCCAGCTTGGATGCGCAGGCGTCGGTATGGAAAACGGGGAGGTGGTCATTGATGACCTCCTCTGCACCGGTTGCACTTTGTGCGAGCAGGTATGTACATTCGATGCGGTGATCCCTTTGACGGAGGAGGGTGACCATGAATAAGGACATGCGCAAACCGGAATCAAACATCCTTCTCTGCGGCGTGGGAGGACAAGGTATTCTGCTTGCCAGCGAAATACTGTCGGACGTCGCCCTCGCCGCCGGACTTGATGTCAAGAAAAGTGAAATTCACGGGATGGCTCAGCGTGGCGGTAGTGTCGTGAGCCACGTCCGCTTCGGTGAAACGGTGTATGCGCCGACGGTGGGACCCGGCGATGCGGATATGATCATTTCATTCGAACGCATGGAGACACTGCGTTACCTGCCCTACGCCAAGCCTGACAGCGTCATCCTGATGAATGACATGCGCGTCAATCCTACCACAATGAATATCAAGCGGGCCTATTACCCGGAAAACGTGGAGGATATATGCCGCAAGTTCACAAGATCATTCTTCGTAATACCCGCACTCAAAATCGCCCGGCAGCTTGGCAACCCGAAAATCGTCAGCGTCGTCATGCTGGGCGCTGCTTCCCATTTCTATGATATTCCCAGGGAAAAATGGCAGGATGCAATCGCAAGGCGCGTTCCGGAAAAATTCCGGGACCTTAACATGGAAGCTTTTAAGCAGGGCCGTGAAGTAGTCCGGCAACCACATATACATTTGACGCTGGAAGCAGAACAACATGGTAACGTCGATCGACACGGGACTGCGATTGTTTCGTTCGATCAACTCCTGGCCGAAGCTTCGAAGACACCCGAAACTCGTGTCGTGATTGCGGGAGCGCACAATCCGGCCGCCCTTTCGGCAGGCTTGGAAGCGCGAAAATTGGGCATAGCGCAACCCATTTTCATCGGTCGAAAGCGTGAAATCCTCGACATTTTCGAGACGGATTACAACGACCTGGAAATGGACGAATTCACGATTATCGACGAAAGCGATGACGAGACAATTGCCAAAACCGCAGTCGAAACGATCCGCAACAAGGAAGCCGACATCTTGTTGAAAGGCAGCGTCAACACCACGATCCTCATGCGAGCCGTCCTGGACCGAAACAAGGGACTACGCACGGGCAGACTCTTGAGCGATACGTTTGTTTTTGAATACCCTACCGACACAGGATCGCGCCTGATCATGATAACGGATGGCGGCGTCACACTTCAGCCAACAATTCAGCAAAAACTGGAAATCATTCGAAATGCAGTAGAAGTGGCTCATGCCCTTGGCAACGCCTACCCCAGGGTTGCCCTGCTTGCCGCTTCCGAGACTATTCACCCGAATGTCACTGCCACCATGGATGCAGCGGTTATTACCGATATGAACAAAGATGGTCAAATTACCGGCTGTATCATCGAAGGACCGATGGCGTTGGACGTCGCTGTTTCACAAAAGGCGGCGCAAATAAAGGGAATGAAATCCGAGGTCGCGGGACAAGCAGACATTCTGGTTACCGCATCCATCGACACGGCCAATGTTCTGGCAAAATCGACAACGTATTTTGCGGGTTTCCGGTTAGCCCATGTTATCGTCGGAGCAGCCGCTCCCATCTTGATACCTTCCCGCAGCGATACCAGCGATGCCAAGCTCCTGTCCATCGCGCTGGGAAACCTGATGAACTCTTTCATGAAACAACGAATAGCGGAGGAAGCCCCTGTATCCTGAGAGCCGCCGCAACAACGCGAAGCGATTAACGCCTTCCCGCCGGCAAGTGAGGTACCCTTCCTGTAGCCGACAAGGGGCAGGAACGACATCTTCAACTGAATATTACGCTATTGAGGGAAAGGCTTTATTGTTTGACGAGGTCTTTGTAACGACCGGTCCAGAAGTTTCTGCGCACGCGTATTAATCCTTTGATGTCATCAAGGGCGGTACGTACAATCTTGACCCTCGTATCCAGGTCCTCGATCCATTTTACCGGCACGTCAAATATCCGGTAGCCACATTTTTCCCCGATGATCAGCAATTCCGAGTCGAAGAACCAAACGTTATCCTCGATACGGGGTACCAGCTTCTCCACCACATCCCTGGTGACAGCTTTAAACCCGCATTGTGCATCCGAGAACCTGGTGAAAAACATTGCTTTAACCATGATGTTGTACGCCCGGGAAATAAACTCCCGCTTAAGGCTGCGCTGCGTATTCGCGCCTTTCATCAGGCGTGAACCGGTGCCAATATCGTACCCCTTGTGTACAAGAGCGTCGATCATGGGGGGGAAAGATTCGAGATTCGTGGAGAGATCAACGTCCATGTAACTGCAAATATCGGCGTTGGCGTGAAGCCAGGTATGCTTCAGCGCCCGCCCTCGCCCTTTTTGTTCGAGGCGCTCCAACCGAACCTGGGAAAAATCCCGGGAGAGTTGATCAGCCACTTCCGGCGTAGAATCGATGGAGGCGTTATCAGCGATAACAATCTCCCAGTCATAATCCTTCATTGATTTCGACAGGAATCGATGAAGAACGGGAATGCTTACCGGGAGCATCTTTTCTTCGTTATAAACAGGGATTGTTACGTTAAGTTTCATAGTATCGTACTCAGATTCGTGGTAAAAAATACCATCGCCGTGTCTCAGTTCCAAAAATGAATCGGAAGCACGTCTTTCCGACAGAGGGCCTGTTTTCCGAGGCGCAATATTCTTCCGCAACTCCGATCACGTCACGACCCCTTCGCCATTAATTTTCCCGAGTACGTACGCCCTGTTGCCGCCAAGAGATTGTATAAATATCCCATGTTGCGTATGTTGCAGAAGCTCCTGCACGGATATCCCCGTCACCAATTATTCTCGATAATCCTGATCATCACCAATACACTCTGACCATGTCTGACATTCAACGCGAGCAATGGGGCTCACGCATCGGGCTCATCCTTGCAGTCGCCGGAAACGCCGTCGGATTGGGAAACTTTCTTCGATTTCCCGTGCAGGCTGCTTCAAACGGCGGCGGCGCCTTTATGATTCCGTATTTCATTGCCTTCCTTCTTCTCGGGATTCCCCTCATGTGGATCGAGTGGGCGATAGGCAGACATGGAGGAAAGTACGGACACAGTTCCGCCCCCGGCATGTTTCACGTGTTGTGGAACCACCCCGTCGCCAAGTATATCGGCGCCATCGGGATGGTCATTTCCACCAGCATCCTTGTCTATTACACGTACATCGAATCGTGGACGCTTGGGTATAGTATTTTCTCGATGATCGGTCTGTACTGGGATGTCGGATCATTCAAAGAAATGACGAATTTCCTGGCAAGCTACCAGGGTCTCACGAAAACCGCACATTTCTCCTCTTTGTGGCCTGCGTACCTCCTCATGGTTCTGACGTTCGTTATCAATTTTTACGTCCTGTGGAGAGGATTATCCGCCGGGATTGAGAAATTAGCCAAGATCGCCATGCCCCTCCTGTTCATTTTCGCCGTTATCCTCGTCGTCAGGGTTTTCACCATTGACGTACCCGATCCGTCACATCCCGAAAACAACGTCTGGGCCGGACTCAACTACATCTGGAACCCGGATTTTTCTTTGCTCTCGGATGCCAAGGTATGGCTTGCAGCAGCGGGGCAAATCTTTTTCACCCTCAGCGTGGGCATGGGCACGATTCACGCCTACGCTAGTTACCTGCGCCCCAAGAACGACATCGCCTTATCCGGATTGACGACCGCCGTAACCAACGAATCTGCGGAAGTCATTCTTGGCGGCAGCATTGCTATTCCCGCGGCGGTTGCGTTTTTCGGCATTCCCATGACCCAGGCAATCGCTTCCGGCGGAGCGTTCGACTTGGGGTTCGTTTCCATGCCGCTCATTTTTACCAAGATACCGATGGGACAGTTCTTCGGCGCCTTATGGTTCTTGCTCCTGTTTTTCGCTGGTATCACGTCATCGGTCGCCATGGCTCAGCCCATCATTGCGTTCCTGAAGGATGAGTTCGGGTTTACCCATCGCCGCGCAACAATCGTCCTCGGCGTACTGGTTCTCCTGCTCGTCCAACCGGTGGTGCTTTTCTTCGGACACGGATTTCTCAACGAGATGGATTACTGGGCAGGCACTTTCGGCCTGGTCGTCTTCGCCTTGCTGGAAACCATCATCTTTGCCTGGGTTTTTGGAATCGATAACGCGTGGAATGAAATCACGAGTGGGGCAGATATCAAGGTGCCTGTTATCTTCAAACACATCATTAAATACATTACCCCCGCCTACTTGATCATTATCCTGGCATATTGGACTATCACGGAGGCCATCCCGACACTTCTGCTGGAAAACGCCGCGGCGGAAGATATTCCTTACTTATGGGGAGCACGACTGCTCATGCTAGGCATTTTCGTGGTTTTCATTCTTCTTGTGAGGAAAGCGTTCGGAAAAGCCAGCATTCACACGGTGTCATCCGCGGGTGAGTAACATGATTACGCAACCTCACCCAAAAAGGAGACCACTTTGCGTGACGCGTTACAACGCACAATGCCGCCCTGGAGCCAGGTAAGGTTCGGCAAGGAGTGACCTGAAGGAAAGCCCGAGAGCACGGGTACGTTGAGGGGAGCAAAATAATCTTGAAAAACTTCAGAAAGAGCTCGCGTCCGCCT
>JAJRXL010000222.1 GCA_024276335.1 Bacteroidota bacterium | reverse complement strand
GCGCCGGTATGCCGTCCACCAGGATAAGCTCCGAGCCACGCACGATGCGGTCGTGGGAAAGCACGAAACCGCTGCTCATGGATTCGTACCGAACCAGGATCGTGACGTCCGAGACGGCGGAATCGCGATATACGCTCGGCGGAAAGGGCAGATCGGCAGGAAAACGCAGAAGGCCGTTCTTGTAATCGACGAAACGCGGATCCAGCCGGCCGTCGCCGTCTCCGTCCAGGCCGTATGCCGAGAGCGGGACGGTCCGACCGAGGCTGTTATGAAAGCGGATGCGCAGCGATGCCGGGATGATACTGACGCCCTTGAGGAAATACACGTTTCGCAACTCGTGCAGGATCGAGTCGGGGATGGAAAGCAGGACCTCGCGCATCACTCCACCTTCCCTGTACCGCGCGGCAAGGGCCGACTCGCGTGGAAGGGGCGCCGCCAGGCGAACAACGCCCCGGGAAGCATCCAGCGTGAAATCGCGCACGGGGAACAGTGCTTTCCAGCGCCCGACGTACCCGGCAATCACCGTATCCGCTTCCAGGTTCCTGGTCGCGGCGCCTCCTTCCTTCACGGTGACGTACAACCGGATAGATCCCGCGTCAAGAGGCCCTGCCTTGCTTTCGACCCTGAAGAACTCCCGTTTCCGGTAATCCACGTCGCGGATGGTGGCGGTGTTCGTCCTCGTCCTCCCGTTGAAGAAATCCGAGGTGAGCGCGGTGGTCTTGTGCCCTTCCACCGCCGAAACCTCAACGAAGCTCCGGTGGTAGCGGGGGGTCTTCTCGCCGAAAACTACGCGCCCACCCCCACCAAATACGCCGAAGGACTGGAGCAATTCCCTGCTCCCTTTCTCCACACGGGCGTCGCCCCACTGGAGGCTCTGGATGTTGTCATCCCGCGCTCCCCGGTACTGGACACCGTACATGATGTCGCTGAAATCAGCGTCGTTATACATGGCATTGATGCTTCGCCCGCCGCCCAGTTCCAGGCGGAGCTTGAGGTCGTTACGCTTCGATACGTCGTTCTCCCCCAGGATATCCCTGAAGAGCCACGAGGTGCGCGAACCGGTAAGATGCAGCTTGTAGCCGCCGCCGAAATTCAGTACGGAACCCTCGGACGGACTGAACATGAAAAACCGCTCGCGCGAAACGGTGACAACGGAGGCGAGCTGGTACGAATACCACCGGTCTTCCACCGGTTTGTAATAGTGGATAAAATCGCCCTTGATCCCCGCGATCTCGTCGCCGCTGGTGAAGAGAGCCGTGAAGACCGTCACCGGCATGCCGCTGGCCTCGTTAAAATACGTCCAGGTCTTGTCCTTGCGAATGTAACGCGAGAGGCCCGTGGCGGTGTTGAACCAGATGGTTCCGCCGTCGGGTGAAAACGCCACGGTGTGCAATTCCGGGTCGAGCAGGAGGTTCAGTTCCAGGAACGGCCTGAATCCGTTGGCCTGGGGATCGAAGCGCCAGAACCCGGAAGACGTCAACAGCCAGAACGCCTCCCCTTCCTGATACACGCCCAGGAGCTTGTCGTAAGGACCGATGTCCCGGAGAGAAAAAGACTGAAAAACGCGGGAGGAAAAATCGAATCTCAGCATTTCGT
>JAJRXL010000221.1 GCA_024276335.1 Bacteroidota bacterium | reverse complement strand
GAATCAAACGAAGCCACAACGAGAGCGATTTCAACATGTATTCGAGACTGCCAATTGGTTGAGTTAAAGACAAAAGGCGGTTCGAAAGTTACGGTGTTTTAAACAATTTGTCAAGAGGGTTTGTGCTTTTTTTTGATTAAAAAATCGCTTGAGTCTTTTTCTGCAAATCCTTCAAAAATAAGGGGTTACATAAAAGACAATTGTAATTTTCGTCCAGTATCATTATGATACGCATGGATAATATTACTCATGGCAGAGCCGTGAAGACAACCTGTCTTACAAGGGGAAATAACAGGCGCCGAGCAGGGCCTTGCGCCGAGCGCCTGTCACACGCGGAAGGTTGGCGGGTTGCCCGAACAGCCACTCATTCGCCAATACGGCAAAGCAAAACGCTTCTTTGATATCGGGATCGATCACTGCGGACATGTCTGTCACTTCGGCTCCAGGGAGGAGGCGCACAAGGTGATCCATGAGGGTCTTGTTCCTTGTTCCACCGCCCGCGATCAGTACCTCGCATTCCTGCAGACCAGGCTCGAGAACAGCGCGCGCAATGGTTTCCGCCGTGAAGCGCGTGGCGGTTGCGACGAGGTCCTCCGGAGATCGTTTCATCGCTTCCGGCCATTCGAGAATCCGGTCCAGGAACGGCTCGCCGAAGATATCCGTGCCCGTGGACTTCGGCGGCCGCAGTTGAAAATACGGGTGCCCGTGCATGCGAGGTAACAACGCTTCTATGATCGCGCCTCGCGCGGCGGTCGTTCCTCCGTCGTCAAACGGTTCATCGAAGAACCGCCGCATCATTGCATCCACCAGGCAATTGCCGGGACCGACATCGTAGGCAACGACATCCCCGCTTGTCGACATGCGGGGTAGGATCGTCAGGTTGGCGATTCCTCCAATATTGACCAGGACGCGATTCTTCGCGCCCGATCCGAAGAGGAGCGCGTCCACGTACGGAACAAGCGGCGCGCCTTGTCCTCCGACCGCCACATCCGCACTGCGGAAGTCCACGACAACCGGGACGCCGAGGCGATGCGCCGCCTCCGCTCCGGACCCGAGTTGGTACGTGGACCGGATCGAATGCCCTCCAAGCATGATAGCATCGGGTTGGTGGAACAGGGTCTGCCCGTGAATTCCCGCCAGGTCCAGTTCATCCGCCTGCAATCCACTTGCTTCGATGCATCGCAGAACTGCGTCCGCGTACAGCCGCCCCAGGACGGCGTGCAGCATGGATATTTCATCCACGGAACTACTTTCCGGAACGACGTTCTTTCGCAACAGCACCCGGACATCCTCCGGGAAAGCGCACACCTGCTTCCCTTCGATCGCCCATTCGGTGTCCGCGCCGTACCCGCGCAGGCGCACGAGCGCCACGTCGATTCCATCCATCGAGGTCCCCGACATCACGCCCGCGACGAGGCGTTCCGGTTTTTCCTGCAAGTCACGGAGATACCAGTACGGAGCCGCCATCGCTACATAAACTCCTGCGGGTCCACGTCGATGGTCAGCCGGACGCCACGATGTTCCTTATCGGCATGCCATTTCTGTATCACCGTGTTGATATACGCACGAAACAGCTTATTGCCGGGGTCGGCGCTCTTCCGCACCCGCAGGAGAAGGTGGAAGCGATAGCGGCGGTTGACCCGGAATATTGCCGCAGGAGCCACTTCGCTCCTGGAGAGCAACTTTGATTGCTTCGGTATCATATCCGCAAGACGGGCGGCGGCGGCGGCGGTCTTGCTCTCATCACTGCCGCTGCATTCAAGGAGCACCAGCCGGGTATACGGCGGATAGTTCAGCTTCCGCCGGACATCGAGTTCCTCCTCTATGAACAGCTCGTAATCGTGGCGCACCACCTTCTGGATGACCGGGTGATCCGGATGGGCGGTCTGGATGATGACTTCACCCTCGGCGGAGGTCCGCCCGGAACGTCCCGACACCTGCGTGAGGAGCTGGAATGTACGTTCGCCGGAACGGAAATCCGGAAGGAAGAGCTGGTTGTCCGCGTTGATCACGCCCACCAGGGTCACGTGCGGGAGGTCCAGGCCCTTCGCCACCATCTGCGTGCCGAGCAGGATATCCGCCTGCCGGTCGGCAAAGGCGGAGAGATAGGTGTCGAACGCTCTCTTGTGCGTGGTCGTATCGAGGTCCATCCGGATCACCCGGGCTTCCGGGAGAAAGCGCTCCAGGTCTTCCTCCACGCGCTGGGTTCCCGTTCCCACCGTTTCCAGATCCGCACCGCCGCACCGCGGGCATGCCTCGGGGACGGGACGGGAGGCCCCGCAGTAATGACAGCGCAACCGGTGTTGGACTTTGTGGTACGTAAGCGAAATGCTGCAATTGTCGCAGGACTCGACGTGACCGCAATCCCGGCATTCGAGATGGGGGGCGTATCCCCGGCGGTTCTGGAGCAGGATGACGCCTTCTTTCCTCTTCAGCCGTTCCCGTACCGCGTCGATCAACTCCCCGGAGAGCGAACCGTGAAGGGTTCCCGCTTTCCGGCCCTCGCGAAGGTCAACCACGATAATCCTCGGGAGGGGAATGTTCTCGACCCGCTTGGGCAAACAGACACGGTGGTATTTTTTCTCCACCGAATTGTGCCAACTCTCGCCCGAGGGTGTGGCGGAACCCAGGACAACGGGGCAGTTGTTAAAACGCGCACGCACGACGGCCACGTCGCGGGCATGGTACCGCGGCGTCATGTCCGACTGTTTGTACGTTGCCTCGTGCTCCTCGTCCACGACGACGACGCCCAGGTTCTTCAGCGGAGCGAATACCGCCGACCGTACCCCCACCACGACACGAACCTTTTCTTCGCGCACGAGGCGCCAGGCGTCGTACCGTTCCCCGAGTCCCATGCGACTGTGCATGACGATGACGTCGTCTCCGAACGCCGAGGTAAACCGGTACACGAGCTGTGGTGTGAGTGCGATTTCCGGCACCAGGACGAGCGCCGTTTTCCCGGTATCCAGGGCGTGTCGCAACGTCTCGATGTACACCTGGGTTTTGCCGCTGGCCGTGACGCCGTACAATAGGAAAGATTCGAAGGTCCCTTCATCGATACGCGTGGTGATGCTCTCCAACGCGCGCTGTTGATCGGAATTGAGAACGTGCTGGACGAATTCCTCCGTGAAGTGAGAGGTGTACCGGCGTATCTGTTCCACCTGCTCAACGGCGACGAGCTCTTTTTCCGCCAACGCCCGTACCGTTCCCGACGATGCACCTGTCGTCTTCAGGAGCTCCGTCAGCGGCAGCGATTCCCGTCCCTGCTTGTACGCGGTGTACAACGTGGTAAGAACGTTGACTTGTTTGGGCGCGCGCTTCTCCAGGATCGTCACTGCCTCGCGCATCTTCTCCTCGCGTGTCCACGGAAAGAGCAGGCGCACGTGAGCGATTTTCTTGGGGCGAACCTTGGGGCGTTCCATGACCGTTTCGACGTGCACCAGTCCCTCCTGCTCCAACGTCCGCATGTGGCTTACAATATTGGAGACGCCGGTCAGTTCCTCGAGGTCGGAAAACGACACGTACTCTCCCGAGGCGAGCGTTTCGAGAATCGCCCGTTTCGCCCGCGATCGTTTGTAACGACCGATTGCCTCTTCAACGTTGTCGGTGGAAATGTGCGCGTACTGTTCGGTTTCGATCTCGATGCCCTGGGGCAGGGATGCCTTGATCGCATCGTACAGGCCGCAGCAGTAATAGTCGGCGACCCACTTCACCAGTCGGAGCACTTCGCCGGACAGGAGGGGTTCCTCGTCCACCACTTCTGCTACCGGCCTGGTCTTGAAAGCCGGCGGCGCGTCCGAGAGACGGATGCAGTACCCGACCACGGAGCGCCGACCCAGCGGAACCACGGCCCGGCAGCCGGGTGCGATGGCGTTCTCCATGCCGGGTGGCACGGAATAGCTCAACGTATCATGGGGAACTCCCGGAACTGCGATGTCGGCAAATCGACTCACTGTGTCCACCGAAGATGAATGGGGATCGATATACTTGCCCCGCCCGGAACCAGTCTATGCGGGACGCAGACCCGCGTACCGGAGCACGAGCGTCTTTTTTCCCACGGAATCGAAATCCACGTCGGCGCGCATGTTCACGCCCGTGCCCTTCAGCGTGACAACTCTCCCCCGCCCGAAGGTAGGATGATAGACGTCCTGGCCGACATAGATTTCCGCCTCCTGCGAATAGGACGAGGCGGTCTCCTGGTCGTACTGGGATCGGGTATTCGCGCGTTGCGGTCGTGCCGGTTTCCGGCGCCCCTGGTTCCCGTTCCGACTTCGTGTCCGTGTTGAAAATATCGTGCGCACGTGCTCCTCGTCAATTTCCTCGAGAAAGCGCGAAGGGATCTGCTCCAGCCGCTCTCCGTACACCATGCGATACCTCGCCCGCGTGATGTGCAGTTCGCGCTGCGCGCGCGTCATGCCCACGTAGAACAGGCGGCGTTCTTCCTCGATCTCGTCGTTCTGCCTGCTCATGTTCGAAGGCAACAGTCCTTCTTCCACGCCGGCGATGATAATCGAGGGGAATTCCAGGCCCTTCGCCGCGTGCAACGTCATCAACGTCACGGCGTTGCTGTTGCTGTCGTACATGTCGATTTCGGCCACCAGACTGGCTTCGGCCAGGAAACTGTCGAGCGTGTCGTCGCCTTCGCGGGCGTCGTAATCCGTAATTGCCGAGAGAAGTTCCTGGATGTTCTCGATGCGCGCCTGGGATTCCGGCGTCCCGTCCATCTTGAGCAGGGGAATCAACTCCAGGCCGTCCACCAGCGAGCGCGCCAGTTCTCCGGCGGACATTTCGGAGCGCAGCGCGATGTACTTGGTAATCAATCTTCCGAACTGCGCCACCCGCCCGGCGATACCTGCGTTAATGCTCCAGATCTCGTTCACCCGTCGAATTGCTTCCAGCAGGGAGATACCGTTCTCCGCCGCGAAATCCTTCAGCCGCTTCTGTGTCGTGGCCCCGATGCCGCGCGCGGGAACGTTGAGAATACGCAGCAGGCTTTCGTTGTCCGCGGGGTTGACGATGAGACGCAGGTAGGCCAGGATGTCCTTGATCTCCTTGCGCTGGTAAAAAGCCGTGCCACCCACGATGACGTATGGAATCCCCGCGCGCCGCAACCCGTCCTCGATCGCCCGCGACTGGGCGTTGATGCGATACAGGACCGCGAAATCGTGCAACTGGAACTTGTGCTTCCGGCACTGTTCCTGGATGAGGTGCACGATCTTCATCGCCTCGTCGCTCTCGTCGAGGCACTCGACGATAGTGATGGGATTCCCTTCGGGATTTTCAGTCCACAGCTTCTTGGCAATCTGGTCCTTGTTCCTGCGGATGACCGCGTCCGCGCCTGCCAGGATATGGCCGGTGGAGCGGTAATTCTGCTCCAGCCTGACGAGCCGGGCGTTCTTGTAATCGTTTCGGAAATCGAGGATGTTCCGGATGTCTGCGCCGCGAAAGGCATAGATGCTCTGCGCGTCGTCGCCGACCGCGTAGATGTTGCGGTACTTCGCCGCCAGCGTGTTGACAAGCAGGTACTGGGCCCGGTTCGTATCCTGGTACTCGTCGATCAGGATGTGCCTGAATCGCTCCTGGTATTTCTCCAGCACGTCCGGGTGCCGCTCGAACAGGACGATGGGCTGCATGATCAGGTCGTCAAAGTCCATGGCATTGTTGCCGCGGAGCTGTTCCTGGTAGGCGTGATAGAGGGGGGCGATCTTCTGGTCGAGGAAATCCACCGCCGCGCGGGAAAATTCCTCCGGCCCCTGCACCGCGTTCTTCGCCCGGCTGATGCGGTTGCGCACGGCCCGGGGAGCGAATTGGTCCGCGTTCATGTTTTGGGCGTTCATAAGTGACTTGATCAGGCCGAGGGAATCGTCGGCATCGTAGATGGAGAAATTTCGCGAGTACCCCAGCTTATCGGCCTCGCGCCGGAGGATGCGGGAGAACATGGAGTGGAAGGTGCCCATCCAGATGCGGTCCGCTTCGTCGCCCACGAGGAGCCGGATGCGATCCTGCATCTCGCGCGCCGCCTTGTTGGTGAAGGTAAGAGCGAGCATGTTCCACGGCTGTACACCGGAATGCAGGAGGTACACGATCCGGTAGGTCAGGACGCGGGTTTTCCCGCTCCCTGCGCCGGCGACGATCAGAACCGGTCCGTCGCCGGTTTCCACGGCCTCACGCTGAACGGGATTCAGGTCTTTGAGAAATCGCATCTATGCCAACTGTAAAAAACACGTCGATGTCAGAAAATTGTTTTGAAGGAACGAACGGTCCGCCGGCTCACTCGCCACGGCGCGCCCGTTGTCTTCCCGCCCCGCCGGCCTCGCGAGGTGTCACGATCCCTGTTCCGGGCGCATGGTCGGAAACAGGATAACGTCCCGGATGGATTCCTGGCCCGTCATGAGCATGGTCAACCGGTCTATACCGATACCCAGGCCCGCCGTGGGAGGCATGCCGTATTCCAGGGCCTCGACGAAGTCTTCGTCGAACGCCATCGCTTCATCGTCACCGCGCGCCCGGAGACGCACCTGCTCCTCGAACCGCCGACGCTGATCGAGCGGATCGTTCAATTCCGAGAACGCGTTGGCGATTTCCTGTCCTTTTACGAAGAGCTCGAACCGCTCCACCAGTCCCTCCTCGCTACGGTGTTTCTTGGCCAGAGGCGACATCTCCAGGGGGTAATCGAGAATGAAGGTTGGTTGCACCAGGTCCGGCTGTACCGCCTCGGAGAATATTTCATCGATGATCTTGCCCGCGCCCATGCTCGGTTCCAGCTCGATATCGAGCGAGGCCGCCACTTCCTGTAAGCGCTTCTCCGGGACGCCCCGGAGATTCTCCCCGATCTTGTCTTCTATCGCTTCCATCATGGTCATGCGCTTGAAAGGCGGCGCGAAGGAGATCGCCGGTCCGCCGAAAGACACTTCCGCCCCTCCCGTCACTTCCACTGCCACGACCCGGAGCATTTCCTCCACCAGCTCCATCATCCACTCGTAATCCCGGTACGCCACGTAGAGCTCCATCATGGTAAACTCGGGGTTGTGCGAGCGGTCCATGCCCTCGTTTCGGAAGTCCTTCCCGATCTCGTACACGCCCTCGAATCCTCCCACGATCAGGCGCTTCAGAAAGAGCTCATCCGCGATGCGCAGGTAGAGATCGATGTCGAGAGCGTTGTGATGCGTAACGAAAGGACGGGCAGCCGCTCCCCCGTACAGGGGCTGCAGGATGGGCGTCTCGACCTCAAGGTAACCGCGCTCATCGAGGAAGCGCCTGATGGCGCGCACCAACAGCGACCGCTTGATGAAGACTTCCTTGACCTCCGGGTTCACGATCAGGTCCACCGCCCGCTTGCGGTAGCGCAACTCTTTGTCCTTGAAGGGATCGTACACGATCTTGTTGCCTTCGTCGTCCACTTTCTCCTTGACCACGGGCAACGGGCGCAACGATTTTGCCAGGAGCTCGTAGTCCTGGACATGGATGGATATTTCCCCCATGCGGGTCCGGAACACGAAACCTTTCACGCCGATGATGTCCCCGATATCCAGGAGTTTCAGCAACGCGTACTGCTCCACGTCATCCTTGCGTAAGTAGAGTTGGATCTTTCCCGTGGAATCCTGGAGGTGGACGAACGTCGCCTTGCCCATCCTTCGAAAACTCATGATTCTCCCCGCTACCGAGACGGTCCTCTGCGGAGCGTCGTCGGTAAAGGTATCCAGGATTTCCCGCGCATGCGCGGTGACGGGGTAACTGTAGGGAAACGGGTTGATCCCACGGGCGATGATCTCGTCCAGTTCCTGGCGGCGGCGCATCATCTGGTCGTTCAAATCATCGAGCGGGTGGAGGTTTTCTGACATGGCATACTGGTTTCGTTTACAAAAAAGCAGTCCCTCAAGTTACGATGGGGGCCTTTGAATGTCAACGCCGTTCCCCTAAATTCCTGTAATTAAACACGTGCGCCCCGGCACATGGAACAATCACGAGAGACTACCATCATCACAGCACTGCCCGGGTCGCGGACTTCCCGCGCCCCGGCGATACGAGACATCGAATAACTCATGGCGTCCGGACTCCCTTTCGATGAATCTCCCCGTCTTCGCCTTTTCGTGAAGATATTTATGATCATCTTCGTCCTGAATTTCATCGGGGAGACGGCCGACGCCATCGAACAGGGCGACTGGAGTACCATCATCGGCCTGATCGTCATCGTAGCCGTGCTCGTCTTCATCGCGAAGCACGCGCGGGAACAGGTGCAAGGACTGCGCGACGCATACCGGCACCGTTTCCAGCAGGCGGGCGATAAAGTCGGGGTGCGGGACGCCCTCCTCTTCTCCCTGACCTGGAGCCGGGAGATCTACGACAATATCCCCGCCGACCGAAAGCCGCTCGTTCGAACGGCATTTCTCATGATCGCCATCGGCATGGGGCTGTTGACCGTCGAGCTCGGTTTCACCCATCTCCTGACGATCCTCATCGCCGGACTGTTGATCCTGGCCGCGATCAACCTCCTGATCTGGATCGTGACCGAGGAGCGCGGCCAGAAGGACATCCTCCGTTTCGAGGTCGAGACCGCGCGGCGGATGCAGCTCAGCCTCATGCCCTCCGCGAACCCGGAACTCGATGGATTCGATGTCGCGGGCATGTGCAGGCCCGCCAACACCGTGGGCGGCGATCATTTCGACTACGCCCGCCTGGGAGGAAAGGAATCCCTGCTGGGCATCGCGGTGGTTGACGTGGCGGGCAAGGGCATGGACGCCGCCATGACGGCGGTGTTCACCAGCGGCGCCCTCGCCAACGAAGTCCGGCACGAAACCGATCCCGCCACGATCATGAGCCGCCTGAACATGACCGTCTTCAGCCGGAACAACAAGCAGAAATTCGTCTCCTTCCTGCTGGGCGCACTCGATGCCGCAAACCGCACCTTTACGTACGTGAACGCCGGGCAGTCGCGCCCCTTGCTGTACCACGACTCCCGGGTCGTGGCTCTCATGGCGCAGGGTCCGCGTTTCCCGCTGGGCGTCGTCCCCGATACGAAGTACGAAAACGACACGCTTTCCCTCGCCACGGGCGACGCACTCCTGCTTTTCACTGACGGCCTGGTGGAAGCCATGGACCGCGACGGCGAACCGCTCGGCCAGGAGCGGTTGCAAACGCTGTTTCAACAAGCGATCGAGGAAGCGCCGGATTCCGAGGCTGTGCTCAGGGCACTGATCCGCCGCATCGAGCTGTTCACAGGCAGCGCACCCCAGCACGATGACCTGACCGCGGTCGTAATACGGGTTTTATGACTCCAGGCTCCGCTGCCTGTCAGCATGCGCCAGCAGGATACCCACGGCGACGGCGACGTTGAGTGAATCCATGGGCTCCTTCATGGGAATGCGTACCTGTGCCTCGCACAAGGACGCGACATCGCCCGGCAATCCCCGGCCTTCGCTTCCGATAACCAGGCACACCGGGAAATTCCACCGGTAATCCCACAGCGTGAACGCGTCCGGCGATTCCGCCGTGCCGACCAGGTGGAAACCCATCGCTTTCAGCGCGGCCAGTTCTTCCCGCGCGTTCACACCCGTCCGGATCGCCAGGCTGAATACCGCCCCCATCGAGACACGGACCGCGCGCCGCAGGTACGGGCTGCAGCTCGTCGCACTCACGCTGACACCAGCCGCGCCCAGCGCCGCCGCGTTCCGCAGTATCGAGCCCATGTTCTCGGCGTCGTTGATCCCCTCGAGGAACAGGCACACCGCGCGCGCGTTTTCCCGCGCGTGTTTCGGCTCCAGGGAAGGCATGGGAGGCACCTCGGCAATTGCCATGATCCCCTCGTGGAGTTGAAAACCGATAATAGATTCGATGCGCGGTCTGTCCGCGACGTACACGAACAATTCTGTTCCGCGTTCGCGCTCCAGGTCGTTCCGCAATTTCTCCAGCCACTCGCGGGTCAGCAACACCGAGTGCACTACAATCGAAGAACGGAGAAGTTGACGAACGACCTTGCCGCTCTCTGCCACGAAAAACCGGTCGGCAGTGGGAAAGGGCCGGTTTTTCAGAGACGTGAACAACGCCCGTTCCCGGCTGGATATATCATCAAAGGTCAGGATTCTCATGTGCAAGATGACAAATTTATGGAAATACTCCTGCCCGGCAATCGTACGGACTCATATTGTGTAAAACTTGCATGAAAAAGAAATTCTTTAATTGATCGTTACACGTGCAGGTCGCACTTTAAT
>JAJRXL010000220.1 GCA_024276335.1 Bacteroidota bacterium | reverse complement strand
TTGTTCTGGATCTTGCAATGGTCGCCAATGCGCACGTTGTTCCCGACATTTACGTTCTGGCCGAGTGTGCAATTCTTCCCGATGCGGGCGCCGGACTGTACGTGCGAGAAATGCCATATCCTCGTTCCCTCGCCGATCTTGACGCCATCGTCAACCACCGCGGTGGGGTGGATGAACACCGTCGGGTGAATCCCCGGAACGGGTTCCTTACTGCCGGTCGCCGGTTGCCGCGTTCCTGACTCCATAGTGTCGGACCCGGCATACTGGTACATCATCAACGCGCGCTGGGCTTGTTCGAGAACGCGGAGCACGTCCAGCCCGTGCAGGCCGTCCGTTCGCGGTGACGCGTTTCCGGCGGCTACATCGAGAAAATGCTCCAGCTCGAGGCGCAGGGGTTCGGAGTCTTCGAACGGAATCTCCTCCGCCTCGCCGTCCCGCTTGTGTGGTTCGCCTTCGATCCAGTCGATGCCCTTGCGATACAGGAGCAGGCGCGGGCGCGGGCGTGAATCCTCGAATACCATCATGCTCCTGTCGCCGATTACGACCAGGCGATGTTCCCTGAAAGGGTGTAGCCACGACACGTGGATATGTGCCATGACGTTACCCGGGAACGCGAGCGAGGTCAGCGTGACGTCATGCACGCCGGGTTGCAGGAACGCGCCGCCGCTGGCCACGACCGAGATCGGGTTGCTCCCGGTGAGGAACAACAACACCGACACGTCGTGTGGGGCAAAGCTCCAGAGGATGTTCTCTTCCTTGCGCACCGCTCCCAGGTTCAGGCGATTGCTGTAAATGTACTGCAACCGGCCCAGCTTCCCGGCTTCAACGTGCTCCCTGATCAACCGGATGGCAGGGTGGTAGAGCAGGATATGTCCGACCATGAGATTCAGGTCGTTCCGCGAGGCGAGGTTCACGAGGTTTTTACCTTCCTCCACGGTCAGGGCCAGCGGCTTCTCCACCAGGACGTGTTTCCCGTGATTCAGGGTTTCCTCGGCCAGGAGGTAATGCAATTGAGCAGGAGCAGCAACCACGACGCCCCGGACTTCCGGGTTTTCCAGGAACGGCGACAGCGACTCCTCGATCCTCGCTTCCGGGTAGCGCTCCCGGACCGCCGCGCGCCGCGCGGCATCCGGTTCGGCCACGCCGTACAGGGCCCCGAGCTCGTGAAGAACCCGGATGTGGTTCGAGCCCCAGCGTCCGGCTCCGGCAACGACGATGAAAGGATCAGCGCTCATGGTACAGATTCATCTGCCTGAACCCGGTATGCATTCGCTCCAGACTTCCGCGAGATTCATGGACCTGATGCGTTCCGTGATAAATTCCATGTCAAGATCAGAACCCCGCGCTTCAACAATCGAGCGGACGTCCCTGACATGCTTGGGCGAGCGGCCTTCCCTGTAAAATTCCAATTTTTTCAGGATGACATATTCCGGCGGCGCCAACCAAATTTCTTCGCTATCGACTTTCACGACCTTCCGGTTTTTCATCCCCCAATTCTGCAAGTCATCGCTGCCGACGGCATAGACGTCAGCCCGAAAACCTGTTTCGTGATGAATCAGGTTAAAGTGCCCTCTCTTTTCCCGCTGTATCTCCAATTTGACAACTTCTTCCGGGGGCCGGTAGAATTCCTCGGGAGGGAACGATGCTAAAAAGCCGGTGATATCATCGGCTTTCATATCTACAACCAGGTCGAGATCATTAGTAAAGCGTGGTTCGCCGTAGATGAACACCGCGGCAGCGCCCGTTATCATGTATGGTATATTAATCTGGTTCAAGCGCGAACAGAAGACTTTAAGAAAGTCAGGTGCGGACATAGAGGAAAATTTCCTTCACTTTTGCCTGCACCTGCTCTTCACTCCAGTCGGGATGCTGCATGCGAATCCCGGCTGCTTTCCACTTCCTCACGGTCCAGTAGATGCTCATGCCGATCTTGTATTTCTGTTCCGGCGTCATGGACCGGTAGATCTCTTTCTGTACCGGGTGCATTCCCTCGTCATGCATGGACTGCTTCGGCAATCGTTTCCACCACGTATCGCTGCATGTCTTTTGTCAT